>CAZOXV010000001.1:0-22743 GCA_964583935.1 uncultured Methanosarcinales archaeon
TATTTCTGTTAACCCCGTGATCGTAAAGCATCAATTCTCAAGAGAATATCTCGCACCAACTTTAAGGAAAAGAATCGAAAAAATATTTTCTGGTGACAGGGAACCGATTCCTTTAACTTCCAATTCTAAATCTATTTTGCATGAGCTTTGGTTAAACCCTAAAAAAACTGTATTTTCTATTGCTGAATCAACAGGACTTGATGTAAGGACTGTTTTGAAGATTCTTAAGAGGCTTTCTGAAGAAAGGGTCATAAGAGCTTTCAGTATTGATTTGGATTATAAGAAACTAAATATTAATTCTGCAATACTTCTCATTAGTATAAAAAATCTGACTGATGATGATGTCAGGAAACTAATTGCTGTATCAAAGACCGTGCCTGAGATTGTCTCGGTTACAAAAGTTATTGGAATCTATGGTATTCTTATTAAGATTGAGTCAATAAATGGATATGAAGACATAATCGATACGATAAGAAAAGAAGTCAATTTCCATAAGTATTTCCTTTACGATTCAAGAGATGTACTAAAAAACACTTATGTACCAGAGATTGTTCTAAAATAGTTAGTCAAGATTGACAAGCGAATACTCTTTTTTTCCAAGACCTTTTTCTTCTGCATATTTAATCTGGATTGATTTATCTATATTGTTTATTCCTTCAAACGTCCCCGGTGATTTCTCATCAACTAGCTTGAAAGAAGCATTATCTATCGCCACAGGGTCATTTGAAAGAAGCATTCCAATATCTTCCATTAAAGGTTCTTGACTTTTTCCTACACAATCGCAGTCCTTTGTTATACTCTCTAATATATTTACAAAAACGCATTTTTCTTCAGGTATAACATGGAAAACCCCATCAGCATAATCAACTATCTTTTTCTGAAGCTCGTCTGATGTTGAAGTGCCCCATGGTATCTTTACAGCACCAACAGGACATACAGCAATGCACATTGCACATCCAATACATTTTTCTTCATCAATAAATGCTTTCCCATCAACCATTCTTATGGCATCAAAATCACAGTTCTTAATACAGGCTTCACATGAAGTGCATGAGTTAGCATCAACACTTGGACTTACTGAGGCATGCATGTGTAGTTTTCCTGCCCTGCTCCCAAATCCCATCCCGAGATTCTTAAAGACTGCACCATAGCCTGCAGCAATATGTCCCTTAAAATGCGATACTATAACAAGAGAATCATATTTTTTTATTCCACTACCAAGTCTTACAGGATTGGCAATACCATCTTCCAAGTCTACCTCAATGAACTCATTACCTTGTTCACCATCAATTATATCAATAGGAGCAAAGTCAAAGCCATGCTCTTTTGCAGTCTTTATGTGGTCTGTAGAGTTTGTCCTTGATCCTCTATACAACACATTGGTTTCAATAAGTGTTGCTTTTCTTCCTTCTGAGATTATTTTATCATATACTTTCTTCACAATCTCGGGGTTCATGTAGGTGGTACATCCTTTTTCTCCGAAATGGACTTTAATACCAACATTTTGTCCCAGTCTGCTTAAGTCAAGTTTATCAACAATCTTTTCGATCTCTTTTGAGAAGTATATGTTTTCCATGGGGAAACATGAAAGTAGCTTGTATATAAATTTTTTTGATGCAATTATTTCAATTAGCTGTCTATCCAACCATATACAACCATTGCTTCGAGTATTCCTGCAGCATAGTTTCCATTGAAGGCTGTTTCCTTTCCATCTGCAATATATCTTTTTGATTTTTTGTGTTCTGTCTTTTCAAAATATTCTTTTTTTACCTCTTCTTTTGCATTCTTTACCAGAACACTTTTCCATTCTCCTGTAAGCATGGCAAGATCATTTCCTGAATCTCCTGAAACAATTACGTCGTTCGCTTTGATTTCTTTTAGTACGAAAGATAAAGCATTTTTTTTGTTGGCTGTTGGTGGCATTACATCAATTTGCGCTATATTTCTATTTGCATCTATACTATAAGTTATTTCGAAAGGTATAGATGTTTTTTCTAGATAATCTTTTATTTTATCCAGAATCTGTTTTTTGTCTTCTTTAACATCTGCGTAATAACTTTGCTTGAATTGGTTTGATGTTGTTTCTTCTTGTGGCCATATTTCTTCAACATTCTTCAAAACATTCTTTATTGTTTCTCTTGATTTTTCTTTCCATTCTTTTTTTAGTTCATTTTCCCAATTCTTGTCATGGGTTAGCCTTCCTTCAGAGTATTTGAATATCTCTGTTCCGACGTTCGCTACACAGAAAATGGGTTTTGGCAAATCATATTTTTTCATGGCAGATATTATTTGTTCTTTTCGTCTGCCTGTTACATATATTACTGATATGTCGTTGTCTCTTAATATCTGTTTAATATTTTTGTATGCAGACTCATCTTTCTTATGATTTCCGTTTGGTATGAGTGTCCTGTCTAAGTCTGTGGCTAATATTTTCATGGAAATACCTCTTTATTATTTTCGATTGATTGGTGGGCTATGATTGCACCCGCTGCACTCCACGCCTGATATGGTGTCCCATGTGGTCTTTTTGACCTTCCATGGAAAACTTCATTAAATTCCCAATTTCTTTTTTTGTTTAATTCGTCTATCATATTGCAGACTTTGTTTTTTCCATTTTTATTTGAACTCGATGCAGAATAGAATCCTAGCGTCATGGGCCATATTCCCCCATTGTGATATTCGTATGGATTGTTTCTGAATGATTTCCCATAGTTGTTTTCCAATTCTTTCCAAAGAATATCTCTTTTAGTTATAACAGGAAAGAAGCAAGGTGGTGTTTTTTTCAAATTATCCACAAACTTATGTACTTTCTTTGTTTGTTTCTCATCAGCAATCCCACATAAGATGGTTAATGAATTTGCAAAAAGATCAAAATGTGTTCCATACTTTGAAGGATTGAAGAATGGCAGAAAATATTCATATTTTTTATCTGCGTATCTCTTGAACAAGTTCTTATGGAACGCTTTTTCAAGATTCTTTTTGTCTAGCCAATAGTTCTGTCGTATTGTTTCTCTTATGTTTTCTGCCTTATCTTTTGCTTTCTTATTTGACTTCTTTAAGTTTTTGAGGAGTTCTGCATATTCTTTGAACGCTTGGTAGTAAAGGACTTGGTCATATAGCACGTATCCATCTTGAATGTACTCGTCTGCCCAGTCACCGGTTTTAGGTATGTAAATTAGGTTCTTGTGGTTAAATTCATAAATCTGAACAAGATTTATGGTTTTCTCAAAAGAAGGCATATGCTTGTTGAGAAACTCAACATCTTTTGTTTTTCTTATATATTGTCCAAAACCGATAAGGAACCAAAGTTGTGCATCGACCCTTCCTGCTGTTCCTCCGTAGCTGACTTGTTTTTTCAGCGGATCAACGTTGCTAGGAATTTCTCCCTGTTTATGCTGATATTTCATTAAAGTCTTTAAAGAATTTTTAAGCGTTTTAATTAGCTTTTTGTCTTCACTTATTATGGCTGCAATCCCACAAATCATTGAATCTCTTGCCCAGACTCTATCATAGTTACCATTATCTGTTTTATTTTGGGCTGCAAGAAAACCATGTTTGGTTGAACAATTGTGCAGAAGTTCCAGTGCCTTGTTATAGCCTATCTCTTCACACTGCATGGATTTACTATGATCCAATCATTTAAATCTTTTTTTGTCGAACACTCGTCTTCATAGAAAGTATTTTAATACAAGAATCTATTTTTTTTTAGATGATAAAAAAAGGATTGAGTCCTGTATATGATGAGAATACACGGATAATGTTTGTTGGTACTTTTCCCTCTGAGATTTCTCTTGATAAGAATGAATATTATGGCAATCATTCTAACCAGTTCTGGAGTCTTTTGGGAGATATTCTGGGGACAAAACTTAAAAATATGGAGTACAGTGTGAGACTTAGATTCATCCTTGATAATGGTATCGGATTGTGGGATACGATAAAAGAATGTAGCAGAGAGACAAGTGCTGATCTTAAAATAATAAATCCTGTTTTCAACGATTTTAGTATTTTAGGCTGCCAAATTTCTTATATATTCACAACAAGCAAAAATGCATATAATCTTTTGGGAAACTGTAATATTCCAAGTAATGTGTATAAAAATTTTCTTGCATCACCAAGCAAGGCTCGTGCTATGAAATATGAAGATAAACTTGATGACTGGAAGAATAAATTGAAAAATATTATTTAATATCTGCACCACCTATAACAACTACGTCGAAGTTATTTTCGATTATAGCGCCTCTTTTACGTATATTTTTATTCTTCAGAAAGAATTTTTGTGTTTTGCAGATGAAACTCTGCGAACGGTGGGTTAATTAGCCTATTACTGCTTCCGAGCGAATCTATTGATTTTGCATCTTCATCATCAAGGGTAAAATCAAAGATGTCCAGATTCTCTACAATGTGCTCTTCCGAGCTTGCTTTTGGAATTGCTATGATGTCCTTATCAATAATCCATCTTAATGCAATCTGTGCTGGTGTTTTATTGTATTTGTCAGCAATACTTTTTAACACTTCATCGTCATTTATTTTTCCTCTTGTTAAAGGCGAATAAGCTTCTATAGCTATATCATTATCTTTGCAATAGTTTACTAATTCCTCTTGATATAGTCCTGGATGAAACTCAATCTGGTTTGTTGTTATTGGAAAATCTAACTCTTTAGCTATTGGGATTGCTTTCTTCAAATGAGCTATTGTGAAGTTACTAACACCAAATGCTTTAATCTTATTAGTTTCGTATAACTCTTTCATAGCCCTCATTGTTTCTCGCAAATCTTGTTTACTATCTGGCCAATGCATGAGATATAAATCTAGGTAGTCTGTCCCCAATTTTTCTAATGATGCATTACATGCATTTATAGCATCTGCATGCTTATAATGGGACATCCATAGCTTTGATGTAATAACTAAATCTTCTCGATTCACTTTACTCTGTTCCAATGCTTTACCAATATCTCCTTCATTACCGTACGCTTCTGCTGTATCTATATGGGTATATCCTTGTTCCAGAGCTGTTTGAATTGCTTTAGTACATGTAGATCCTGTTAGTTGCCATGTACCTATGCCAAGAATTGGTATTTTCTTATTATTGTTTAGTTTTTTATATTCCATTAAATTCACCTCGCACATAATGTGTTTGTATTTTGTTTTAAAAATTTGCTTGGATTTTTTAACTTATTCAAAAAAGTAAATCCTCAGATTTTCGGTTTGTGCAACTCTTTCTTTGGGAAATTATTAAGTCAAAAAGACCCAGTTATTTCTGTTGCATCTCAGAATGATTACGGCGATCTCTTATACAATTTAATAACTGTGCAATTTTAACTGAAGTTTTCATCTTATTTAGTTGCACTTCTACACTTTATAATTAACTTACAATCAGCAATCTATTCCATCATAGATGCAAGAACTAATGATTGTATGTCCTTTGGCATGTTAGACATCATATCAGTAATCTGGCCTGGAGAGATTTTGTCCCCTATTACTGAAAGGACCACCTTTGCTATCCTTTCTGGATCATCAGCCTGATTCGTCATATTTTCTCTAATTGTTTGTATGTATTGTTCTTTACCTATCTTTAATGGCTTATCTGATATTTTATATCCTTCATAGAATACACCAGACAAAACCATTGGTAGCTGGCTTGCAAAATCTGTTGCCTCTTCTGGCTGTAATCTATCTCGAGTTGCTTGTAGTACAGCTCGTGTTGCTGAATATGTTTTATTCATATCATCCCAGCCAAGTTTATCATCAATTTTATGTAGCAACTCGTTTGTCTTCTGCATACTATCATCCAATCTTCTTATTCCTGTATTTGCCATCGTCATATCACCTCCTTAACTATTTTATTTATGGTTCTGTAATCTCTTGGAAAAACTCGTTTGTTGAAGCCGAACCACTCACATTTTCTTTGTATGCATGTTCAATCTCGGAAAGAAGTTCTTCAAATGAATCTCTTATTAATGCGATAAGATTATATCCTTCGTTTTTGGAATGGAGTGTTCGACCTGGGTATGTTGCCCTTATACTAAGCTCATACCTATGTTGATTTCCTTCCTTGGATTTTTCTTTAATACGGACGAGAACATCGACTTCATTCTTAATTTGTTGTTCTATTTTCTCTGTATGTTTTTCTGAGAGCTCTACAACTCTATCTTTGACTGGTTGCTCTATATCTAGGTCATTTAATCCTGCAAATTGTATGAAGTTTTGCTGTGTTGTTTGAGCATCAAGTAACGTTCTTATAATATTACGCAACGTAATTGTCGTATGCTCTGTTTCATGAAATGCACTTAGTGATTCTTTTTCAATCATCTTTTTTGCAACATCTTTTATTGTATCGTTCTCATTAAAGGTTGCAAATCCTTTGTTATCTGCTGTAAAATTATTTGCTTGGAGTTCCAACATGTTAGTTTTATCTGATGTGAAAGCCCTTGTTTGGGTTTTTGTATATTCTGTTGGTTCTTGAGCTCCATCTCTGTTTATGTGTTGAATGTAATAGTTAAGTAAGATGCCTGTATGGCTTATCTTACCTACAAGATTCTTATCATCATCCACCAATGGGAGCTCACGCACATGATGCTCTCGTAATTTTTTAAGAACGCTTCCTAATACTTCTTTTTGATCTATTTTTACATTAGTCTGTATTCTTATATTTTTTACTAATGTATCTGAACCATCTAAGTCGTAGCAATGCTTTATAATATCATATGCGTGGACAATACCTTTAAATTCATTTTTTGAAAAGACAGGAAGAATATATACATCCGCATCATGTATTTTTTGTAACGCTGTTTGCAAAGAGTCATTCTCATCTAGCTTGCTGACTGGCTTGATGAAACTGGAAATCTCTGTATTTGCTATATCAATGTGCGACATCGTCAACTTATCATGCCAGAAAACTCCTTTGAAATCATTATTTTCTGTTATGTATGCTTCTTTTTTTTGTTCAGATTGCATAGCCCCTATTAATTTAGACAATGTATCATGAGTGTTGATACGTATTGCATGGTTTGAAATTATATTTTTTAGATTCATAGATATCACCATATCATCTTATTTTTTTGTATATGTTCCTATGAGTGCTTTCTTTTCAGTGACACTTCCCTTCATGGCATTTTCGACTTCATCTCTAGTTGAGCCTTCAGAAAGTTCCAGTTCTTTGTCTAATGCGTATACGTTAAAAAAATACCTGTGGGTACCGGAGGGCGGACAAGGTCCACCATAATCTATTTTTCCAAAATCATTGGTACCTACTACACCCGGCTTATCAAACTCTCTAATATTGTGGATATTAGGTGGTATGTTCCATACAATCCAATGAGTGAATGTTCCAGATGGTGCGTCTGGATCATCAACGATTAAAACCAGAGATTTTGTATTGTCTGGTATGTTGTCGATGGTCAATGGTGGACTTGCATTCTTTCCATCACATGTGTATTTTTCAGGTATTTCTTCAGATTCAGTAAATTCGCTGCTTGTAACTATCATATATATCACCTTTATTTTTTATTGGCGAAAGGGTCATTGCTTGACTGTGCATCATTATATTTCATCGATGAAAATATCCACTCCCACAATATTTAGTCAAGTCTTTTTTAATTAAAAAATATTGTAGGTAATCATTGCATTATATAAAAAAATCTTTGAGAATATTTTGTAACTAGTTTATTCCTTACTTTTTATTTTAGTGTTATCCTATAAGCTAAAGATAATTTTATTATAAGTGGGATACCAGACAATACATTTAGAATAAAATGATAAATGTGGGGGATGGGATTCGAACCCACGAACTCACTAAGAGACAGGATAACTCAGCTTCGCTCGAACGAAGCGGTCTCCTTGAGTGAAGCACTTAAGTCCTGCGCATTTGACCAGACTTTGCTACCCCCACTTAATCATCCACAAGAAATCTATTTATTTTATAAATCTTGCCATATCAAAATATTTTTATAATATTACTATTCATAGATATACGGTGATTTGCATGAAAGTTTACATTATGATGGCTGTTTTTGTATCGCTATTTTTAGTAGCGTGTACTCCCGAACAGGTGCCAGACGAGTATCCTCCAATGGGTGATGATGTTTCCGAGGAAGAATATTGTGCTGCCATGGAAGGAACATGGAGAGAATTCCCTGATGCTTGTGCCGACACTTGTGAAGCACAGAGAGCTGAGGAAGATGCTATGTGTGCTCAGGTCGTAACAGAGTCTTGCGATTGTGGTGAAGGAATGTGCTGGACAGGAACAACATGTGTCCCAATATAAACACAACCTTTTAATATTTTGTTTTATTTTTCTATTATATGATTTTAGATTTCATTCCTTTTGCTGATTTTGAATTGCTTGGTATTCCGTTCTCAAGATGGGTTACTGCACTAGTAATCTTCGTATTTATTTTTTCAGCTCTGAAAATTTTCAGAAAGGTTGTTCTTGTAAAACTTAGAAAACTGGCAAAGAAAACAAAAACAGAGCTTGATGAAATGGCAATTGATGCTATTCAAAGTTTGAGCAACTTTTTTTATTTCTTTGTTTCAATCTATTTTCCATTAAAATATCTTAATTTATCTGACACTTTCAACATGGTAGTTGATAATGCGATAATAATAGTTATTTCATTCTATGTGGTAAGGGGTCTTGCTGTTGGTGTTGATTATGGAGTAAAAGATATCTCCAAAAAGAAAGAAAGTGGAACTTCTATTGTTCGGTTTATGGGACTTTTTATCAAGATTTTATTGTGGCTTGTTGCTCTTATATTTATACTGTCTAATATGGGTATTGAAGTAACCTCACTACTTGCAGGATTAGGTGTTGGAGGTCTTGCTGTTGCTTTGGCACTTCAAAATGTGTTTGATGATCTTTTTTCTGCATTCTCCATCTATCTTGACAAGCCGTTTGAACACGGTGATTTTATAGTTGTGGGAGAACATTTGGGTGTTGTAAAGAACATTGGTTTGAAGACAACACGTCTTGAAAGTCTATGGGGACAGGAGATTGTTATTTCTAATAAGGAATTGACTTCTACACGAATCGATAATTACAAGAAAATGAGTAAAAGAAGAATTCATTTCAAGATAGGTGTAACCTATCAGACTCCTAATAAAAAATTAGTTCTTATTAACAAAATAATAAAAGATATATTCGAGAAAATAGAGCTTGCCGATCTTGATAGAACACACTTCAAAGAGTTTGGAGATTCTGCTCTTGTGTATGAGGTTGCTTATTATGTAGACAGTGCTGACTATGCAGAGTACATGAACATACAACAGGAAGTAAACCTTAAACTCAAAGAAAAATTTGAAAAAGAGGGTATTGAGTTTGCTTATCCAACGCGAACTGTTTTTTTACAGAAGTGATTTCTTAAAACGTAATATTTATATATACTTACCTATTAGGTAAATGTGTGTTTAAGAAACTGCTTGCGCTGGAACCTGAAAGAAAAGAAGCGATTATTAATGCTGGACTAACAGAATTTTCATCAAAAAATTACGATGAAGCGTCCACCAACAATATAGCAAAAAATGCAGAAATGTCGAAGGCCTTGATGTTTCATTATGTACATTCAAAAAGGCAGTTCTTTATTTTTCTTGTTGATTATTCTATATCTATAATTAAGGAAAAATTTCTTGATAAGATAGATTATAATGAAAGAGATTTATTCAACCGCCTTAGGGAGTCTAATAAGTTTAAGCTCAAAGTAATCAAGCAGTATCCCCTCATATTCGATTTTATGAGGGTTGCATTATATTCTAAGCAATCGCAAGAAGTTGCTGGTGAGGTTGAGTTGCGGAAAAAGAAAGTTGAGAAAGAAGCATTTCAACGAGCACTTTACGAAAATATAGATGATTCAAAGTTTAGGAAAGATATTGGTCCAGATAAGTCAAAAGAGATGATATATTTGTTTCTTGAAGGATATTCAAGAAAGATTATTGACTCAGAGAAATTAAGTATTGATAAGATGAACCTTGAAAAACTTTTCAGAGACTTTGATGAATATCTGACACATTTAGAAAAACTGTTTTATTCAAAATTATAGCACATTATTTTTCAGTTAGACTTAAGAGGTTTAGAAGCATGGAAAAAAAGAAGCCGATAATAAAAATAACAAATGCATGGAAGACGTATACAATGGGTACAGTGAAAGTTCATGCTCTTAGAGGACTTGACCTTGAAGTATACAACCATGAATTTATTGCAATTCAAGGACCATCCGGTTCAGGCAAAAGTACTGCAATGAATCTTGTGGGTTGCCTTGATATTCCAACAAAAGGAAAGATATTCCTAGATAATAAAGATATATCCCTAATGACAGAATCCGACCTTGCACAGATTAGGGGGAAAAAGATTGGCTTCATTTTTCAGAAGTTTAACTTGATTAACACCCTTACTGCTGTTGAGAATGTTATGTTGCCAATGACTTTTCAGGGCTATGATGAAGACGAAAGATATGCAAGGGCAAGGGAACTTCTCGAACTTGTCGAGCTAGGTGACAGAATTCATCATAAACCTAACGAGATGTCTGGTGGTCAACAGCAAAGGGTTGCAATTGCGCGGGCCATGGCTGTTGATCCAGAGATAATACTTGCTGACGAGCCCACCGGAAACCTTGATTCAAAAATGGGTGATACTGTGATGTCTTTCTTGAAGAAATTGAATAAACAGCATGGAAAGACTATAGTTATGGTAACACACGATGACAAACTTGCAAGAGAAGCAAATAGAGTTGAGTTTTTGAAGGATGGTGAAATTGTTAGATCTTTGAAAAAATGATAGTTGTTTTTAGTTTGTAAAAGGAGGTATTAAAATGAAATCAAAATTGTTGTTAATTGCGGTTTTTTTGGGATTTTTCTCAATGATGATGCCGCATGCTTTTGGAGCGGTTGCTGATTCTCCAATGCTTAGTGTAGTTCTGCAGAGTTATGAACCTTTTCCTGCAATGCCAGGTTCTTATGTAACGATGAGATTTAGAGCAACTAATGTCGGTTCAAAGACGGCTCCAGATGTTGCTTTTGAGCTTGATCCTGAATATCCATTCTCTCTTGATCCCAACGAGCAGAATAGAAAGAGCTTTGGTTCTTTGTTGCCAGGACAGAGTGTTGTCTTTGAATACAAAGTGAGAGTTGATGAGAATGCAATTATAGGAACCAATAATCTGAAGTTGAAAACCGCGACCGATGGCACAAACTGGATAATAGAAGATTTGGATGTCTTGGTAAAACTTACAGAGTCTGTTATGTCTATCTCATCAGTTTCTACGGAGCCTAGTGCTATGAAGCCAGGTCAAATTTCCGTGCTTAACGTAGATGTTAGCAATTTGGGAGCTACAGCCATAAGAGATATATCTGTAAAATTGAATCTGGATGCTGCACTTGAAGCATCTGCTGTGTCTTCAGCTGGCCTCCCTTTTTCACCTGTTGAGTCTACTTCAGAAAAAAAGTTGAGACTTCTTCCCGGTGGCTCGACAGAGACTTTATCTTTTAGGATTATGACTTTTCCTGACGCAGACTCAAGAATATACCGTGTCCCAATCTCCGTTTCATATATTGATGAAGCAGGTAATATGGATACAAAGAATGATGTTATAGGGTTGCTTGTGGGCTCAGAACCTAAGGTGTCTGCATCGATATCTGGTGTAGACTTGAATCCTGCAAAATCAGAAGTCTCTTTGAGATTTGTTAATAGAGGAACTATTGATCTTAAATTCTTTAATGTAAAGTTGTTGGGTTCCTCTGATTTTAATTTACTTTCTCCATCAGATGAATATTATATTGGAAGATTATCGAGTGATGATTTTGATGTCGCAAATTTTGTGATATCATTCTCTTCTGATGTAGATAAAGTGAAGTTGCCTCTTGTCATGGAATACATGGATGCAAACAATAATGAATACAGAGAGGAGATTTCTCTTGAGCTTGATATTGATTCATTAGGTAAATTAGATGCCAAAAATGGTGGTGGAAGTAGCACAACAGTTATTGTTCTTCTACTGCTTGCAGTTGTAGGGTATTATGTATATAGGAAAAAGAGGAGGAAAAAGAGGAATTAGTTTTCTTATTTTTTATTTTTATTTTAGATTAATTGAGGAACTGTTGTAAAATGATTATTGACTTTTTTAAATTGGCATTCACGAACCTCCAGCGAAGAAAGCTTAGAAGCTGGCTTACTATGTTGGGAATCTTCATAGGTATAGCTACAATAGTTTCACTCATTTCTTTGGGTGAGGGTCTTCAGTCTACAGTTATGTCCCAGTTCTCAAATATCGGCCCTGATGTGATAAACATTCTTGCTTCACAATATGGTCCTACTAGTACTTCTGCAAATCCATTTACTTCAAAGGAGCTTGAAGCTGTTAGACGAATACGTGGGGTTGACCTTGTAGCTGCACGAACTGTTTCGACAGCAAGAGTAAGATTCAGAGACATTTCAACAGGTGTGCAAGTTTCGGGTGTCCCGAAGGGTGAATATGGTAGAAATCTTTTTGAGATAGTAAATTACAATATCGAGAGAGGACGATTTATTGAAGATAGTGATAGATATTCTATTGTCTTGGGGAATGGCATAGCAACAAGCTCAAGGTTCCATAGGGAAATAAGAACAGGGGATAAGGTTACAATAAATGGTATAGAATTTGATGTTGTGGGTATTCTTGAAAGTACGGGGAGCTTTGCTTTTGATGGCACAGCATTTGTACCAGAAAGGGCATATAGCGAGATATTTGATGTTCCTGAAGGAGAATATATGATTATAGGTGCTAAGATAATCGAGAATGCAGACATACAAGAAGTCATTAGTGATATTGAGCAGGATTTAAGAAGGGTTAGGGATGTAAGGGAAGAGAACCAAAATTTTCAAGTACAAGCAGCTCTTGATACTGTTGAACAGGTTCAATCTGCTCTTTCAGCTGTCCAAATTTTCTTGTATATAATCGCAAGCATCTCTATTGTTGTGGGGGCCATAGGGATAATGAATACAATGTATACTTCTGTACTTGAAAGGACAAGGGAGATTGGCATAATGAAAGCTATAGGAGCAAAAAATATCTCAATATTCTATATCTTTCTTATTGAATCTGGACTTCTCGGAATGGTAGGTGGTATCATTGGTGTTTTGTTAGGGTATGGTCTTGGGAAAACTGCCGAATATATTGGAAGGACTTTTCTAGATACAGGTTTGATAACCGCACAGTTTAGTATTATTTTGATAGTTGGTTCATTATTATTCTCTTTTATACTTGGGTCTGCATCAGGACTTTTCCCAGCCATGCAGGCATCAAAATTGCATCCCGTTGATGCTCTGAATAAAACAAAGTGATGTTCATGGATGATTTGATACGATATGCATTTACGAATCTCAAAAAAAGGATGCTGAGAAGCAGCCTTACAATATTGTCTATACTTGTAGGTATAATGTCGATTTTTATTCTTGTTAGTTTTGGACAGGGACTCTCAAACTACATGTCTGAAACTTTTGATACGCTTGGTGCTGACAAAATAATAATAATGCCGAGAGGTTTTGGGTTTGGTGGCAGCTTCTTTTTCAATGATGAAGACAAAGATGTTGTAGAAAAAGTTCCTGGTGTGAGAACGGTTGCTCCGCTTTCTTATGAACTTTCTGAGATACAGAGGGATAGAGATAGTAGAGTTATTGGTACTGCAGTCATGGGTATGGAAACAGGAGGACGTGCTGGCGAGATTTCCCGAGAAATGATGACTGTAGAGATTATGGAAGGCAGACATCTGAGAGACGGTGAGAGTGGTAGTATTGTTGTCGGTTATAGTTTCTCTTTATCCAATAAAGTTTTTGAGCGTCCTGTTTCATTGGGTGAAAGAATTATAGTGCATGGTGAAGAGATGCGAATAGTTGGAATATATCAAGAAATCGGAAATCCCGAGGATGACAAATCTGTATTTATGGACCTCGAAGCATATGGTAATCTGTTTGGCAAAAGTGACCAATATGAAAATCTCTATGTCCAAGCACACCCCAATGTTGATATTGATAAGTTAAGTGATAATATAAATAGACGGCTTAGAAGACATCTTAATCAGGAAGAGGGTCATGAGGAATTCCACGTCCAAACATTTGAAGATTTACTTGACAGTTATGGTAACGTGATTTTTGTAATTAATGCAATTGTTACTATGATTGCGCTAATCTCTGTTATTGTTGCAGCTATAAATACAACCAATACAATGTATACTTCTGTTTTGGAGAGAACTCAAGAGATTGGTATTATGAAGGCTATTGGTGCCAGAAATTCTGATATACTTAAGATATTTCTGTTTGAATCTGGAACTCTTGGTTTGCTTGGTGGAACTCTAGGGATTGCTTTAGGATACCTTGCTTCACATGCAGGCGGAATTATACTCTCTGAGTTAGGTTATTCAATGTTGCAACCATTCTTCCCTTGGTGGTTATGGGTGGGTTCACTAATTTTTGCAGTTACTGTTGGAGCTGTTTCTGGTGTTCTTCCTGCCATACAAGCATCAAAACAAAACCCTGTTGATGCTTTGAGATATGAATAAAAAAATAAAGGACTAACATGCAGTCCTGTCAATATCAAATAGTAGTGTGTTGTTAAGAAAACGTTCTTGCGCAATCTCTTCGATAACATAGAAGACATGCTTGGATTTTATCTTAAATCTGCCTTCAAGAATCTCAAGAAAATCTTCAAGCTCTTTCATGTTTGAGAATACAACATCAACCATATAGTCGTAGCCGTTGTTAATCTTGAAGAGCGAGTTAACATTCCTGTTTTTCTCCAAAAAAGTCCTTAGTTCATGTCTATGCTCAGGCACAGTCCTTAATGTTACATTTGCTCTGGTATTCATTCCAATCTTAGAAAAATCTAGAAGGCATGTATTCCGTTTTACTATGTCTCCTGCTTTCTTTTTTACTTTCTCAAATATTGTACTTACAGGGATTCCTGTTTCTCTGCTTATCTTTGTCAGACTCATCCTAGAGTCTTCTCTAAGACGCGCTACAATTCTTAAATCTGTTTTATTGTCCATATCAAAACACCTCAATTCTGATACAGACTCTAATAACTATTTTGTATAAAGTTTTGACATTATATTCTATAAGGTGATATAAGGTTTGATTTAAAAGAGAGTTCTATGTCACTTTTATTATTGGGGTGATGTCCATTTGATTGCTTGGGCAACAAGTGACAATAAGTCGTAGATTTTTATCTTTCTCGAGAATTTCTTTTTTGCTTTGTTTAGGATTGAGAAATCGTGCGGCGAATCAGTTACTATTCCTTCTGCGCCGACAGCTTCTGCTTCATCAATTCGCATATTTGCAACGCGTAGTGCGTCATCTTTATAGTTTAGGAAAAAACCTCCACCTTCGCCCGAAGAAAGAGCGTGATCTTTTGAAAACATAGTCTCAAGAATCTCACATCCAATATTTTCAAGTATTCTTGCGACATGTTTGTCTATGGATGGTGGCATTATTGTTGTACTCTGAACTACAACTTTATTTCTCACCTTATGGAGTTGTTTTGAATTTAAAGAGAATATCTTGTTCGCTACTAATTCTGTTAGGCTCCATATTTTAACATCTGACGCCTCAAAATCTCGCTTAAGCTCTACATAGCATTGTGGGTCTGTCGTTATTATGTTTTTTATTCTTAGTTTTAGTATGGTTTCTTTGTTCATCTCTTTTAGTTTTTCTACAGATTTTATTCTGCCTAAGGCTCTAGCAAGATATCCACAGTCCTGTTCATCCCTTGTAATAGTATATGAAATTCCTAGCTTTTCAAGAAGAAATATCATTTTATTAACTCTTTCATGGTTGAATAATAAATCTGCGGAACCAATGAAATAAAGAAAATCTGCTTCAGGATTATCCTTGAAATCAAGCCAAGAGAATCTCTCATTGTTGGGTTTACCAAAAGGATTCATAATGTGTGGATCTTCAAAAAATCTTATGGCCGTTCTCATACCGTGAAATTCTTTCATCTCTATTGCTTTTTTAAAGACTTGTTCTCTTGCCGTAGTTATGATGAAGTCATGATTCACTTCAGCAGGTGAAACTCTGTAATATGAACCTGACAAATCATGATAGTAAAGTTTTCGTATATATTCTTCTTCAAATTTCTTGTTTTTCGCAAAATGCTTAATCATGAAGAGTATGGCTTCATGGCCTCTGCTTAAATCCTTATCAAGATGATACATAGAAGATACTTGGTCACACACACCTGTGAATGCAAATCTATTTAGCTCGGCTTTAAGACTTTCTTTTTTAAACTTGATAACTTCCACATCATCATCATCAAATTCTCTTAAGTCCTCCATCTCAACGTCTGCCATTTACCACAACCTCCCACCAAAGATATTAAAGACTGAACCAAGAAGGACTCGCATGTTTTTCTTTGGATAAAGTTGCACACGAGGTACAATGCTTTTCTTAGTGTCATACTTTCCAAGAGATTCGTTGAGTCGAAGTTCTCGTGGTGTACCTTTTAGATTATCCCTGAAAAAGCTTCCAGCAGAGTTCGGCTCTGAGAATTTGTGCATCTTGTCCATAAGAACCATGAACTTTTGTCTTTTTAGCATACTTCCACAATCGGCATATATACGGTACAATACTTCTTCCTTGCCGACTGTTCCAAAAAATGGAAGTCCATTCATGTTAGCTAGTCTAATCACTTTAAAGCAGTCGTGTATTTGGGAAATACCATCACCAACGTGCACAGATTTTTTACGTCCCAACAATCCCAGTTCAAGTCTTCCAATTTTTTTGAAAAAATATCGTAGAACATCCTTCTCGAAGACATGTGATACACCCATCTGTGCAAGGTCTGTTCTTAATTTCTTTTGATAATCGCTTTTCCAATTTTTATCTATGACAATCGCAGAATATTCTGGCATTTCTTTTAGTTGAAGTTCTTCATCGTATAACTTAAGAGCGTGCTTATTGAGGAAATAAAAAGAATATACGTCATCATTCATTTCTAGGAACCTCAGCATGTCTTCTATACCATCAAAGCCATAAAAATGTATATATCTTGTCTCTTTATCGATGAGTCTTAATTTCACTGAGGTTATTACTCCTAGCATTCCTTCAGCACCGAAAAAATCTTTTATGTCGTCTCCTCTTACCTTGTACGTTGTTCCAGATGGTGTAACGACTTCAAGTTCTTCTATGTAATCAAATAAATAGCCTGTTCCTCTACTATTAAGTCCAACAAGACCATTGTTTGATATGTGCCCTCCAATCGTGGCAGAGTTGTAGGTCAAAGGGTAACATGGTACTTCCAGATTATTTTTTTTCGCTTCGGAAATTATCTTATAAAACGGTGTTCCGCCTCCTACAATGGCTGTCTTTTTTTTGATTTGGATGGAGTCTAGATTTCCTGTGAATACTATTGTTTCATCTTCGTGTGGAAGTATAGAACCTGCGAATGTCGAGCCATAGCCCCTTATAACACATTTATTTTTTTTAAGAACTTTTTTCAATAGAGCATTATTTGAGGGTTTTTCTATGCCTTCAGCTATCATGCCTGTCATAAAACTCTTTGGTTTCATTGCGGGAGCGCAATCACGTTGCGCCATTACCACTTCAAGATAATTTGTATCAATACTGTTTTCTTCAGGAGCCGCATCAGCCAAAAATTAACACCCCATATGGTATAAGAATTAAGGAGATTGTTATATAAATCTTTCGTGAAATAAAATTTTTTTGGATTGTAAGTTTATTCTGAGTTTTAGAAAAAGTTTAAAAATAATACAGCGTCTCTAGATTCAAGTGCTCGGCACAAATTTCCATAAGTAGTACGAGGAGGTTTAAAATGGAAGGAAAAGTAAAGTGGTATAACGTAAAAAAGGGATATGGCTTCATTGCTGGTAATGATGAAAAGGAGTATTTTGTTCATTTCACAGGTCTATTGAAAGGAACAAAACTCTATACAGATGATGTCGTAACTTTTGAGCCAATAGAGACAGAGAAGGGCCTTCAGGCACAGAATGTTAAGAAACCTGAGAACCAGGATAACCAAGAATCTCAAAATGGTGATTCTCAGACCACAAATGCTGCGTCTGCTGAAGCTCCAAAAGAGGAAAGTGCTGAGAAGAGCTCAACTGAATCTGCTGAGCAGGAATCTGTTGAGGAAACAAAAGAAGAGGCAGATTCTGAAGAAGAGACAAAGGAATCCACTGAAGACTCTACCGAATCTACTGATGAGCTTGACAAGGTTCCCGAGTTTGAAGATGCAGAAAGTTCTGAAGATGAAGTAAAAGAGTCAGAGGCTGATGAAGCTGCTGATGAAGAATCTGAGCAACTTTCTGATGAGGAAGCTGATGAGGATTCCAAGAAAGAGAACTAACTAACCCTTTATTTTTTTTATTTTTTATTCTATATTTTTATTCTACAAATTTATTTCATTTATTTAATTACGTCAATTTATGTAACATTTTTATTATCTGCTTCATCATTCTCTTTAATTTTGTAGAAAAGTGATTTTAATGTCTACACGAAATGCTATTGAGGATATAATTTGGAAGTATTCAGGTTCCTCTTCCAAAATCGTTAATGAGGATATAACTGAAAGATTATCTTACCCTTTTACTAACTATACTGTTGGAAAGGAGATTGACTATAGGAAGGCAAAAGAAGACTTTCTAAAGCGGTACATTATTATGGTTCTTACTCGACACTCTGGAAATATAACTTATGCAGCAGAAGAAGCAGATGTAAGTAGAAGAACTGTTCATCGAATGATCAGAAAATTTGGAATTAACATTAACAGGATGAGAACATACACAGAGAAAAATTATTCTGAGTACATTATTAGTGATGCGATAGAGACTTCTGTGAAGAAATATGAGACTAAAATGCGTCCTAAACAGATCGATGGATTATATAAAAATTTAAACTATATTACACGCGATATAATGATACAATCCTCATTAGGTTCTATACTGACATTGAGAGAAGCAGAACAAGAATTTGAAAAGAAGTTCTTTCAATGCTTATTAGAAAGAAATAGTTTGAAAAAAAATAAAATTGCAAAGAAGCTTGGTATTCGTTCAGAGACATTACATAGGAAGATTAAGTCTTTGAACTTAAATAATTAATATCGGACATAAGTAAACCACTTCTTTGCTAGTCTGAGAGAAAATCTATTAGTAATCTTCTCCTCTCAAAATTGCAAAAAGAATCCTATGCACTTCTTCGCGAGCAGCTTCAAAGAATTTTATAGAACCTGCACATTCATGACCTCCACCATCAATGTTTCCATGTGGTATTTTCTCCTGCAGAATCTTCACAATTGTATTAACACTGAACCCAGAGTTGTCTGTCAGTCTAAGAGTAACAAAGTCAGGGCCAAGACCCATACTTATAATTGCCTTTCCAGGATATTCTTTCTTTAGAGAATCATGAGTCATGCCAACTGTCTTTCCTATCGCAGGAAATTCTCCTCTGCTAGTAACTTTATTCGCGTCGAGTGTCATTATCAGTCTTTCTTCTTGTTCCTCAAGATTCATAAAATGACGTGCAGCATTCAGGCTTATCTCGTTTCTTCTCTGAATTTCTTTTCCTATTAGATGCATTAGCTCTTTTTGTCTTTTGAAATCCCCTTCACCAAAAAGACTGTTAACAAAGCCTCGTGCTTCCATGAATCTCAGGTAATAGGATTGAAAGTCTATGATTTCAGACAGTATTTTCATATCTTCGTCTGTGTAGCCATACTTTCTTGTAAGCTCCTTATACTTTTCAATTACTGAACCTTCAACTCGGTCTGCTGTTGCAGCAATCCCAGGTATATGTTCAATGTTTGGTGCATCCTTGTTCACAAATCTTGCAACTTCTGTGCAAAGAATACCAGCACACATTGTACTATCAAAGCCTTCAAGATATGGATTTACGTGTGCTGAAAGATACTCATCAACAGCAACCTTACCATCAACCAATTCTCCTGGGTAATGATGGTCAATAACAACTACATCGGCACCATATATTTTTACTGCTTTTATCGAAAGAAGATCTTCTTCTGTAGAACCATTGTCTGTTACTACAATAAGAGGTGGCTTCTGGCCAAACTTATTGAAGTCATCAATAAACGAACTTATATCTTTGACAGCATCAGTATACTCATAGAATGGAGCTGTTGATGGTGTTCTTTTGAAATAAAGTCTTTCTGCAGAATCACTAATGTGGTGTTCTCTTATTAATGGAAGTATCGCTCTTTCAAGTGCAATTCCTGAAGAATAACCATCACAATCATTATGGTGCTTTAGGATTATTGGTCTGTTAGAGTATATTGCTTTCTTTATCTCTGAAGCAACTTTTATTATCCTTGGTTTAAGTTTTCTCAAAACCTCTGAATCAACAAGAAATTGGACATTGTCCGGTTTTGATTTCTCTTCTTCAAGACTATTTATCTTTGTTATAACATCTTCTCTTTCTTTGCCTTCTAACTTTTTTATTGTCTTTATTTCAAGTTCAAGGCTATTATCTCGCTCAGAAACTGATGCAGTTAATGTCACAACGTCTTCAATATCGACTTCTGGGAATGCCCTTTTACCAGGACTTATGAATCCTGTTGCCTTTATGGTTGAAGAGCCATCGTATAGAGTAAATATAGTAGGACCTGAAGTCTGTTTCACTTCTTCAATCTTTGCTGTAAATGTTAGGTTTCTGAATCCAACGTCTTCTTTTTGGAGCTCGTTAAAAACTTTTGTTTTGAACGAACCATCCATGAATGGTTTGTGTTCTGAAAACTTTCTTGGTTTGTTATTTTGAAATTCTTTGTTTACTTTTTTTTCATTAAATTTATTCATTTTTATCACTTTTTTCTTACATTATTTTATTTAAATTTGTTATCTATTTTATGAAGTACAAGTAGAATTTGTCATCAATTTTACATATAAATTACTACAATTCATATTTTATTCCTAATACAATCCCACTACGTGAAAGTTGTATCGAAATACAATTGCAAATTCTCGCAGAAAAAAGTCGGATGATTGTCTTGTTTTATTACAATGAATCATGTGTTCGCAATCTTTTTATTGCAAATCGCATCTTTTTTCTTTCTCGTACAAGCCATAATAATTGCATTTCGTTTATAAAACTTTGCTTTATAATCCATTTATTGTTTTACTCAACACTTGTTTCTTTAGCAGGAGCGCGCAAAGATATATATATGAGAAGATACAAAAATAGACCATGCTTTTTATGAAAAAAGTTTCCGTTTTCGGAATTTTCTTCTTTCTGATTAGTTCTTTTACTACATATGCGCTTTGTATGGAAAAAGTTAAGGCATATACGATTGATTTTTTTGAAAGGAATTTTATTCTCATAGCAGTATTTTTAGCTCTAATCTTGATCTCACTTGGTGTTGCACTCGTATTTGGTGGTGATAGTAAAAAGAAAATTGTTGTGGCTGTTGTCTCCATCTTTCTTATAGGGTTACTCGCTTCAAGTGCTGTATTAGTTTCATCTTTTTTTGATGGAATCATTATACCTAAACGTATTGAGTTCTATTCAGATGATGGTGAGCTTGTTGAATCTATTTTGTTCAGAAATAAATTGTATCAGTATGAGATGATAAATACTCTTTTTGAAGACTATCTTATTTCAAATAGAAATTTGGAAGAGATGTTCGCAGGTTCGCATTATAATATTTCAGACATATGTATCCATGAAGTTAATTGTTATCCTAGATTTTGTGCCCAGTCTGTTGTAGATATAAAATCTTGCGAGTTCCTGGAAGATGGAGTAGTACGTGCAGATGGCGCATATCTGGAATTTTACAATAAACTTTATGACTTTTCAAGCAGTAGTCTTCTTCGTTTAGATGATGATTCATCGCCTGAAAAATTGGGCGAGAAATATTATGTCATAAGTAATTTGAATAAAGATTATAATTTAGGATTCAATCTTTTTGATATTGACAAATCTTTTGATATTTCAAGAATTTCTGAGTTAGATTATATGAAAGATATTATTATGTCATCTCTTGATCAGGAGATTCTTTTTTTGGGTACAGATTTTTCCCTTGGGAATTACTTGGTACAACTTTCTTCTGCTCTAGGTTACGATGCAAAGTATTTGAGCTTTTATGAACTTTCTAAAATATACTCGCCGGTTTATGAATTGCAAGCAACTCATCTGTCAACAATTAAGGAAGAATACGACAAGTCTTTTTTTACTCATTCATGCTCGTATAACCCAAGTAAAGAATACATCTATGATTCTATTGATATGGGCAGTTTTATTTCCAGATATTTTTTTAATTGTACTCTTTTTTGTTATTCTGAAATAGAATGCGTTATGTCTCAAATTAATCTGGAAAAATATGAATTATATATGGAAACGGATATTGATTTTTTCTATGTTGATCCTCTATCTCATTATTCTTGCGAGAACTATGAGAATGCAAATCAAGAATTGAAAAATCTCTTAACTGTCTATGGTTGGGACTCTTTTGATTCACTAGAAATCGAGCAGATTCTTAATCAATTTGATGAAGAGTATGTTAATTGCTTTGGAACTACAGGGGATCAAGGAGACGAGATTTTAGATTTAGTTTTAGAATCTGGTGGTGAGGAAGTACACGGTGACGAAGTTTTTTTGGAACCTGACGAAATTAATTTTGTTTTGCTAATGGAATCGCACCGTAGTTGTCTTTTTTTTGACAACCCCATCATGAATCTGATCTTATCTAATCTGTACTATGTTGAATAAAAAGTTAAAACCAAGGATCTTTCCATTTATCTGTCTTTTTCCACTTCTTCCCC
>CAZOXV010000002.1:0-22552 GCA_964583935.1 uncultured Methanosarcinales archaeon
GTTAATGCAATCCGAGAAGGACGAACTATCTACAGCAACATCCGTCGTGTTATTTTTTATTTGCTTTCTATAAATTTTACAGAATCATCCTTAGTTATCTTTTCGGTACTTGTTGGACTGTTTACTCCGCTTACTGCAATAATGATTCTTTTTGTTAATATAATAACGAGTATGCTTCCTTCTATGTCGCTTAGTATTGAACCGACGCACTCAAAGGTTATGAATCAAAAGCCGCGCAATCCTAGTGAGAAACTACTATCTAAGTATCTCCTCATGAAAATATTTATTATAATGCCAGTAATATTTTTAGGAACCTTCCTTGTCTTTTTATGGAACATTGAGAAGGGCGTCAGTATTGAAAAAGCTCAGACAATTGCTTTTGTTACAGTAATCATGTATGAGTTGTTTAATGTTTTCAATGCACGGTCGCTTCACACAACCATTTTCACGAAAGACTTTTTTTCAAACAGGTTTGTCTTTGGTGGTGCTGCTCGCTCTTTTGGGTTGATGATGCTTACTGTATATACATCAATAGGCAACTTTATTTTCAAGACTGTGCCTTTGCCAATGGATGCATGGATTATAATATTGTCTGTTGCATCTCTTGTTGTTCTAGTATCTGAAGGAGTTAAACTGATGACAAAGGAAGAATTTAATGAGCAAAGGACATTACAGGGCGTTGATGTCGAGCTTCAATAATCTTTTATTTTTATATTTTATTATGCAGAATAGTAAAGTTTGTTCTCATGTTTTTGTTTTCTATCCATCTGAGAATTATTTTTGTTTGCTCTAGGTCTATGACTTTCTTCGTCTCTTCTGAACGTAAGATTCAAGTCTTTGAGAAATATATTCATTCCTTCTTCCATTGAGAAAGGGCCTTTTACATTACCATAGATTGCCGGTTCGCCATCAACCACCATAAGTCCATCGGAAAGGTAATCTAGGAAAAGCAGATCGTGATCTACAACAGTGCATGATTTTCCTGTGTCTTCCATTCTTTGTCTTATTACTTTTGAGACAACCAATCGTTGTTCTACATCAAGGTATGCGCTAGGCTCGTCAAAAAGATATAAGTCTGTATCTTTTGCAAGTGTTTTTGCAATAGCAACTCTTTGCAACTCTCCACCTGACAACTCATTTAATTTTTTGTCTAGTAGCTGATGTATGGCCAAGGGTTGCATTATTGAGGCATCATGTTTTTTCATTGCATCGCCAAGGTATAGTATTACTGGTTCATCGGATGATTCTATGTACTGTGGTTTATATTCAACTTCCATCTCTTTCTCTATTTTTCCTTCATCTGGCTTTTCAACTCCTGCAAGCATTTTGACAAAGGTTGTTTTTCCTATACCGTTTTCACCAAGCATTCCTATAACTTGTTTTTTATAGACAGAACCTTCTTCAGCTGTGAGAGTAAATCTTACAAGTATTTTTGAAATATTCTACCATGTATTTAGTTTGTGTGTTTCGCTAAATTTAGCAGGTGCCTTTTCTAGGAATTCAATGTGCTTGTCCCTAAATCTCATGTTGCTGTCTTTTATGTAACCTTTAAGATATGTATTTATTCCAGCTTTTGTTGTTTGCACGTTTGAAGTTATACCATAAGCGCCTTCTTTTCCGTACATTATGTAAATCATATCGGACATGTAATCGAGTATGATTAGGTCGTGTTCTATCACAATGACGGATGTTTCGTTATCAGCAAGCTCACGTATGAATTTTGATACTTTCATCCTTTGTTTTATGTCAAGATAACTTGCTGGCTCATCAAAGAGATACAAATTTGCTTTCTTAAGAACTGTAGCGGCGATAGCTACTCTTTGGAGTTCTCCGCCAGATATCTTAGAAATGTCTGTGTCAAGTATTTTTTCTAGGGAAAGTTTTTTCACAATAGTTTCTAGCTCATTTTTTTCATCCACTTTTGATAGTAAATCTTTTACAGTACCTGAGAATGCTCTGGCTATGTCCTCCACTCTTTGAGGTTTGTATGCTATCTTTATGTCACCACTGGAAACTTTCTCAAAGTATGACTGAGCCTCTGTCCCTTTAAAGAACTCTATTAGCTCCTTGTATACTTCAGAGTCTTCTCTTTCTTCTGTTTTTTCATCCCATCTTCCGAAATTGGGTCTGAGAATTCCTGCGAGAATCTTCATGGCGGTGGATTTACCAATCCCGTTTCTACCAATGATACCCGGGACTTTCCCAAAAGAAGGTGTTGGTAAGTTGTAGAGATGGAAACTGTTCCGCCCATATCTGTGTATTATTTTTGAGTCTAGCTCCTCCGGTAGGTTTATTATTGATATTGCTTCTGGAGCAAGATTGGCACATATACCACAGCCGATGCATAGATTCTCATCTATCTTCAGCTGACTTCCTTCAAAATATATGCATTCTTTTTCAGTTCTATTTACTGGGCACTTACTTTGAATAAAGCGTTTTTTATCCATTTCTTTTATTTTACTGTTATCAACAATAGCTAGTCTTGGCATTTTCCTCAATAATCCCAAATTCTTTATTAATATTTTGAAATTTTCATGGGTTAGGGTTATTTCCTTAATTATTATCTTGTTCATTTTAGGATGGCCTAATATTAATATTTATATAGAAGATTTCTATTACATTAGTAGTATGGGAGTTAAAGAAGGAGATATTATAGAAATAAGGTATACTGGGCGTAAAAAATCCACTGGTGAAATTTTTGAAAGTAATGAAGATAAATCATCTCCTCCGTTGAGTATGAAAGTAGGTTCTCGAGATTTTATACCCGGGCTTAATAAGGGGGTTATCGGTATGGTGGAAGGTGAGATACGTACACTTGATATACCTAAAGAAGATGCTTATGGTCGTAAGCGCCACGAACTCTTACATTCTGTCCCAAGAGCCCAATTGCTAGGCAAGGTTGAGCCAAAAGTTGGTAAAGTTCTTATGTTAAAGCATCCTTACGGTGGAATGTTCCCTGCAATTATAACTGATGTGCTAGCAGAGTCTGTTATAATAGATATGAATCCTCCTCTTGCTGGTGAAGATCTAATATTTAAAGTAAAGCTCGATAGAATAGTAAAGAAATCTTGATTTAATTTATCTTTCTCAGACACATCTACTTTATTTTTTTAAAATATCTGGGTAGAACTTTTACCGCTTCTTTTGTGCCTTTTTTGATTGCTTCTGACATCCTATTGAAATCTCCCACATAGATATTTCCCATGTCTGGTCGCACCCATATTATTCTCTTGTCATCCGGAACTTTTGTTGCGTTGTGCTCCATCAAAGCAATCATGTGTAGAAAATATCTAACACCCGAAACATTCCCTTTGAGAGGCGGTATTTTCGAGTTTACATCACAGACAACCACTCTTTTGTACATTTTCGGGACGTGGTTATACGGAACATTATTCACAACACCACCATCAACATACATCCTACCTTTTATTCTTTTAGGCTCAAAAACAATTGGTATGCTCATACTTGCTCTTACTGCATCTATTATTTTTCCTTTCCTGAATATAACTTCTTTACCAGTCTCTATATCTACGGCATTGATAACAAGAGGTATTTTTGTATCTTCGAATGTAGAATTTCCATATAGATCTTTTAAGAGGTCCTCGATGGCCCTACCTTTTATAATCCCTTTCAAAGTAAATGAAAAATCTCTTAGAGTTACTAAATCTCTTGTTCTATATTTTATATATTTATTTACCAACTTTAGATTACCTTCAAGAGCGTACAGTGCTCCAATTATTGCACCCATGCTTGTTCCTGATATAAATCTAATATCTACATTGTATTTTTCTAATTCCTCTATAAGTCCTACATGCGCAAGCCCTTTTGCTCCACCACCACTAAGCACCAAAGCTATTTTTTTCTTGTTTCTAATAAGATCAGGGAAAAAGTTTAGGATTGTTTCTCTTTTCCTTGGCGATACTGTTTTCTTTTTGAGTATTATAGGATTATTCACAAAGTCCCAATCTTCGTCTTTCTTTTCCTCCTCAAGATTATTAAAATGTATCTCTCGTGTAAGTTTCTCACCTTTCACCCTTTTACTTATGTTTTTTTTCATATCTATCTAGTTCATTATATTATTCTCACGTTTAAATATTTTAGGTATTCAGAATATAGATTTTTTTTCTTTCACAAAACAAAATAATTAAAAAGTATCCTGAATAATCCCAATCATGTTTTTCAATTTGTTCACTATGGGCGAGATATTTGATGCTCTTGTAATGAGCTTTGTTATCGGTCTTATTTTCTCTGATTTTTTTTCTAGATACAATAGGGGCGTTGGAAAATCATCTGTTATTCATAAGGGAAAAGAGCAAGAATATGACCCACTAAGCCATTATTCAAAGAAACTTAATCTGGGTCCTCTATCTGTTAATTGGGAAGATATGAAACTTGCAATGATTGCAATTGTACCAGCAATAATACTTCATGAGCTTGGTCATAAATTCACAGCTATGGGCTTTGGTGTTGTAGCAACATTTCAGATTAGTTATTTTTTCTTGGGGATTGCACTTCTACTCAAAGTAATGAATGCTCCGTTCATATTTCTAGTTCCTGCTTTTGTTTCTTATCCTGCAGGAGTTATCACACCATTGCAGAGTTCTATGGTTGCTTTTGCTGGTCCTGCAGTAAATTTTGCAATATTCGGAATATCTTATTTAATATTAAAAAAATCAAACAATCTAAGCAGAAAGACAATCTTGATACTGGGCCTGACAAAACAAGTAAACCTTTTTTTAGGCATTTTCAACATGATCCCGCTTCGTCCTTTTGATGGTGGACATGTTGTTGCCGGATTGATTCAGACATTCTTTTAAGTTATGCTGTTTCTGCACTCTTTTTTTGTTTGATATTTCTGTTTGATATAATAGTACTGTCCTATACAATATTATCGAGTTTGGATAAATATTTAAAGTATCTCTCTTAATGTGTGATATGCTTAACGACAACAAAAAGACAAAAACAAAATACATTGTTGTTACAGGCGGTGTTCTCTCAGGTGTTGGTAAAGGAACTGCGACTGCTTCTATTGGTAAGCTTCTAAAAGAGCAAGGCTTTAATATAAACTTGATTAAGATTGATCCTTATGTCAACGTAGATGCAGGTACAATGCGTCCTACAGAGCATGGTGAGGTCTTTGTGACCTATGATGGTGGAGAGACTGATCAAGATATAGGGAATTATGAACGTTTCCTTAATAGGGAGTTTAGTAGGTTGAATAACATTACTTCTGGCCAAGTTTTTATGAGTGTCATAAAAAAAGAGAGAAATCTGGGTTATGATGGAGAGTGTGTTTCTATGATACCCCATGTTCCTGAAGAAATCAAGCGACGCATACGTAAATCTTCAGAAATGCATGATGCAGATTTTACAATAATTGAAGTTGGTGGGACAACTGGTGATTTTGAGAATGTTCTTTTTCTTGAAGCGTTTCGAGAAATGAAACTTGAGGGAGAAGAATTAATCTTTATCCATATAGTTTTTATGCCTATACCGGGAAATATTGGTGAGATGAAAACTAAACCAGCCCAACATTCTGTTCGGGAATTGAATAGGGTTGGTATACAACCTGATTTTGTGCTTGGAAGGGGAAGCACACGACTTGATGATGTAAGACGAAAAAAACTTGCCAATTTTTGTAATCTTGCTGAAAAATATGTTGTATCTGCTCCTGACGTAGAATCAATATATGACATTCCATTGAATCTAGATAAAGAAAATCTTACTAGGATGGTTCTTGAAAAGTTCAGATATGGTCATAAAGAAAAAACCATGCATAAGTGGCAACTTATAAGAAAAAAAGTTGATTCTTTGAGAACAAAGGGGAAAAGGATAAAAATTGGTATTGTTGGAAAATATTTTGATACAGGTGATTTTGTACTTGAAGATTCTTATGTATCTGTGATAGAAGCTATAAAACATGCAAGTTATCAGAACGATGTGTTCCCTGAGATTATCTGGATAGATTCAAAGTCCTGTGAAGATGCTAAAAGTCTGAGAAAACAGATAGAGGGTCTTAATGGTGTTATAGTTCCTGGTGGATTTGGATCAAAAGGGATCAGTGGTAAGATAGACGCAATAAAGTATTGCAGAGAAAATGGTGTTCCTTTTCTGGGATTATGTTATGGATTACAGCTTGCTGTTGTAGAGTTTGCAAGAAATGTTTGTGGTCTAGTTGGTGCAAATAGTAGAGAGATTGATTCAAAGACAGATTATCCTATAGTTGACATACTTCCTGAACAGCAAGAGCTTCTCAGGCGGAAAAAATATGGTGCAAGCATGCGTCTTGGTAATTATGTTGCTCTACTGGAGAAAAATTCACTTGCTGCTCGATTATATGGGAAAGAGAGTGTGGTTGAGAGACATCGACACAGATACGAAGTTAATCCTAAATACCACGATTCGCTTATTAAGAATGGTCTATCTCTATCTGGCATGTCTCCTGATGGGAAACTAGCTGAATTTATCGAGATAAAGGGGCACCCTTTCTTTCTTGCGACACAGGCCCATCCCGAGTTTACATCTCGATTAGAAATCCCAAACCCAGTTTTTGTGGGGTTTGTAAAGGCTGCCAAGGGAAATAAATAATTTTTTAAATATAGTCTTTCTACGATATTATATGAGAACTAGACTTTTGAAAAAACGCTTAAAAAGCTTGTTCAGTCCTAAGTTAATAATGACCTATTTCATTGTTTTCCTTATGTTGGGTAGTGTTTTAGGGTTTGTATTGATGGATACTATGAATACTCAATCACCTGTTTCATTTAATAATCACAAAGTTGAACTTGATGAAAATGGTTATCTTGTTACATATGAGAATGAAAAACTAGATTTTATTTTCTCTCCTTTCGATCTTGAATTTGTTGAGTTGCCAGAAAACGCGATTAATCTAGTTGCTAACTCTACATATGTCATATTAAGTTTTGATCCGAGAATAGCTTCTGTTGGTGACATGGATTATATTCATTACATAATGTATGAGTATCTCCTAAAGGAGAATATACTGGTTGGCAGGGGTATGGCTTCTGAGGATATCCGTTTTGATTATCCTATTGTGAGCTGTGCAAATTCTACAATAGAATCTCCTGTTATCTTGTTTGAAGAAGGTACTGCAAATAATGCAACTGTTAATTCAGATAATGGCTGTATAAAAGTAATATCAGACAACTCTGGTTTCAGAGTGCGTTTTGCAGAAAGGCTTATTTATGGTGTTTTAGGTATTATCGAATGATTGCTGTGAGAATTGATAAAGAGTGATATCTATGGTGAAGAAAAAGACTGAACACAGGAAGCAAAATCAAACTGATAAGGAAGTATCTAAGATGGATTCCTCTTTGGAGAAAGAGATTGAATTAGAGAGAACTGAACCTGAGAAGATTGTAAAAGATGAATTAAATCTAGATAAAAATACTAAAGAGGAAAAGGATAATCCCGAGCTCCAACGAAACAGTCTAAAACTTTTTTTCATCACCATTATAGTGATAGCGGTGCTATTAGCATCAATATTTGTAGTAACTAGATTTATGGCAAATCGTTTTGAGCCTAACTATTATACTTACAATGGATTTTCTTTTATGCTTGATCCCAACGATGACTTGTGGTATACAGAGTTCGTCATCAACGACACGTTATATCCTTTGCCATTCCATTATAGTCCAAGAGATTTAGAGGACGTTGGTTACAATGTTGATGAACAGAGATTACTATCCAGCGAGTTTATCTATCTCTCACTTCCTCCAATGGAACAATTTACCGATGCTGATGGTAGGCGATTGGCTCTTGCTGCAGTTGAAGTTGGAAAGATAATCGGGACTCGTAATAATATTTTTAACATACCTGCGCGTGCAGTTCTTTCTAGCGAACCAGAGATTGACTATGATGACGAAGATTTTGAAGCTATAGTTGCAAATTGTCAGAATGCTTCGCAGTCTGTTGCTGTTATCATGTTTAGAATGTCTGACGTAAAGAGTGTTTATGAAGAAAGCGAAAATTGTTATTATGTGCAAGGTCCTACCGGGAGGGATGTGATGATGGCCGCAGATAGACTTGCATACGGACTCTTAGGTATCATGGGATGATTTTTTTTGACATTTCTTCTCAAAGAATAAATTATTTAAACTATAACGCTATAAAATATTCTATGAAGCATAATCTTAAGAGGCATGAGATAGCGGGCCTTTCTTTAATTTTTGTTGGTGGGACCAGTATAGGCATAGGGCTTTTCTACATAATAAGTTATGGTATAAGATTAAAAACCATTGCTGGTTTTGAGATGCTTATCTTCCCTATGCTTTTTGGCCTTGGCATTCTTTTATTTGAACTTGGTAAGATTGAGTTGAAAGAAATACCTCCTGGAAAACACAGATGAAAATGGCAACATCTAAAAAAAGCGAAACCAATTCGAAAAAGGTTATAGATAGTCATACAAAAAAACCTAAGAGTAGGTCTAAAAAGCCAATCTCTCAGTTGTCTAAAACTGAAGAGAAAATTTATGGTCTTAAAGAAATGGTGCATGGTATGTTGATAGGTCTTGTGATTGGATTTATTTTTGGTGTTCTACTTTTCAAGGGAGGATTCTAAGTTTTATCGTTACTATACTTCGCTTCAAGTTTTCTCTTAAAATATTTCAGTCTTCTATTGGCAGCCTTTATCGCATTGTAATCATCGCTAGAATCATTTCCTCTTATTCTTTCATAATTATCCAGCCAGTAATCTAATGCTTCTTGGTGGTGTTCCGGAAATCTATCCTCTATTTCTTTGATAGCGGAATCAATTTTTTCTGTTATATCATCCTTACTAGTGTCTTTTCTTTTGTCCCGCGATGGTTCGTATGATGAACTAAACTTAATTGCATCATAAAATCTCTCCAGTCTTTCGTTGGCGTATGATATTGCTGATTGGTCATAAAGACCTTCGGGCAAGCAGTCTGCTCGTGAGTTCAAATATTCTTTGTTCCATAGTTCTATTGCATCGTCCAAATGTTGTGGATAGTCTGATTCTATGCTCTCAAATATTGTTTGTCTATCTATCTCTTTTCTTTGTTTATTGTCAGCTATTTCATCCCTTGCTTTAGATTTATTTTTTATATGTCCATATTTCTTATTGACCGCTTCTTCATCCGCCAATTTTCCTTTCCATTCTTTATTATCATCATTACGACCTACAATTGTTTTATGTTCTTTGCCTCTATCTTGATCAAGACTCTTGTAGAATTCTCTTATTCTCATATTAGCTGCGTGTGCTGAAGTTCTCTCAATAAATTTTTGATCCTTGTCTTTCAATTTTGCAAGCTGGATGTTATACGTCATCATCCATTCTTCAGCTGCGTCTTCAAGATATTCAGGATAATCTGTTTGTATTTTTTCAAAAATAGAATTACAGAATAACGACCAAGTGGTCATATCATTTTTATCAGAATCTTTTTCAAGATGCATTATGTATTAATCTGTTATACACATATATAAATTCGTTCCAAAAATAATTTATAGAAGTTATCTTTTATTTCCACAAGAAGACTAAATCGTTTTTTCTTACGACTTTTTCAGTTTTTATTCCGATGACATCGCCTTTCTTTGCAGTTTTTCTTTGTTGATCTTCTTTTACAATGTTTTCGATAGTTTGCTCTATCAATCCTGTCTTGTTTCCTATGATCATTATGGTGTCGCCTTTTTTGAGATTGTTTGCTGTGATTTCAATCTCTGCAACGTTGATCTTCTTATAGAAATTCTTTACTCTTCCAAGTGTATATTTCCTCTTCTTGGATTTTGAGCCATACTCGTTCGTAAACTCGGTTATTGGTTTTCCCATATAGAATCCATCAGAGAACCCTCTATTGTAAACTTCTCTGAGCTCTTCCATCTTTTTGGTAATGAACTCTTCTGTAAATGTTCCATCGTATATACTGTCTATTGCTTCTCTATATGCGCCGACGACCCTCTTTACATATTCTGTGTTTTTTCCTCGTCCTTCTATTTTAAGTGAATCTACATACGGAACAAGTTTGTCAAGAAAAGGTAGGGTACACAAGTCTTTTGGACTCATAACATAGTCATTTCCTAAGATGAGCTTTTTTTCTTCTTCCTTATCATCTATTATAAAACTATCATATGCTCTTCTACAAGGTTGTATGCAGTCTCCTCTGTTTGCACTCTTTCCGTATAGGAACTGAGATATAAAGCATCTTCCTGATACCGAGACACACATTGCACCATGGGCGAATACTTCTAATCCTATTTTTGTTTTCTTCTTTATTTTCTTTAGTTCTTCAAGTGAACATTCACGTGCAAGTACACATCTTGTTGCACCAAGTTTATTGAAAAAGTTTGCAGATTCAGAATTTGAGATTGATGCTTGAGTGCTTATATGGAAATCTAACCCTATCTCCTTGGCAATATTTATTACAGAGAAATCCCAACAGATTACAGCATCCACTCCATATTTTTTTGCATAAGTTAAAATTTTTCTTACTTTCTCAATCTCATTTTCGAATATTATCGTATTGACTGTAATGTAAATTTTAACATTCTTTTTATGACAGTAATCTGTTGCTTTTTTTAGTTCTGTAATTGTAAAATTCTTTGCCGTGGATCTCATATTAAGTCCTTTAATGCCAAGGTATACAGCATCTGCTCCTGATTCTACTGCTGTAATAAGCATAGAGAAGTTTCCTGCGGGAGCCAGAATTTCTGGTCTATTCTTTATTTTTTGTGTTTTTCGCATTTTTGTTTGTGAATTTTTGTGGGTAATTAGTTATTATTCCATCAACGCCTAATAGTTTCATCCTTGTGATGGCTTTATCACTATTGACTGTCCATGCATTCACTTTTAATCCTTCATTGATTGCCGACTTAACTGTTCTTTTAGTGATGAATTGGTGAGGAAGATTAAGGGCGTCTGCTTTGATATGTTTTGTTTTCCGGATAAATGTCCCTATATAATATAATCTTCTGACTATGAGACTAGGGCTTTTCTTTTCTATGAACAAGGCCGCTGTTTCTATACTAGGTTTTTGTTCTTTTATGTGTTTTAGCATCTTGTGATTGTATGATGAAATTACAACTTGGTCTTCAAAGTTATGTTTCTCAAGAAGTTTAATAAGGGTGTCGATGTATTTTTGGTTAAATTTTGGTGATTTTATTTCTATGTTCAGTTTACATTTTCCTTTGACCGTAACTATTGCCTCTTCAAGTGTGGGTATCTTTTGTTTTCTTTTGAGGTTAAGCTTTTTTAGTTCAGCAAGTGTCTTCCTTGCGATATAACCCTTACCGCTCGTTGTCCTGTTAACTTTTGAATCATGCATTACTACTAATTCACCCGTTTTGCACATTCGGACATCTAACTCTATGTAATGGGCGCCGTGTTCGATGGCTTTTTTGAACGCGAGTATAGTATTCTCTGGTGCAATACTGCTAGCTCCTCTATGTGCCATGACAGATACCATAGTATTCAGATTTTTTTCTCCATTTATAAATTCTTTTAAGGGTATAAACGTTTTCTGCTACCTGATATTATGTTGGGCATATAGAAATCTGTAGAAATTGGTATGCCCAGTTGAGGAACAAATTTTATGCTTGCGCTTTCTCCCGCAACTATTTTTCTGCCCGACGCAAAGCAAAGTTCTACGATATCTCCTCTTCCAAGATACCCGTCATGATTGTTGGACCCTCTTACAAGATATTTGACTGTAAAGGTGCCATTTGTATCCGATTGATTTGTCGAATATCCTGTCGCTGAATCATTTATACAGCTTCCATTATTGTAAACATATGTATATCCGACATCATTTAATTCGAGCGATAGCATAGCTTTGGAAAGATCAAGACCTTCTGAACCTGGAGATAATTTCATATCAACTCTGAGATCCATTATGGCATTGCTACTTATATCAACACCCACGATACTATTTAGAGTTGGCACTGTTGAAATTGCCCTTTGTGTATCCCTTCCTGTTTGTAAAGCTTTGCTTTGGAGTGAAGTTGCTGTTTGGATTAGTACACTCGCTGTAATGCTAGCAACCATTATCATTGCAATAAATATTATTAAAGTGCCTATACCCATGTCTGCTCTTTTTCCAATTATTGCCATACTAAACATTGGGCACCACACTCTTTGCATCTTGGCTTTTACTTATCTCGTTTGTATCACGATTACTTTTTCTTCTCTTTCTTTTTTCCAAATGGTTAAGAACCATGAACTGCAAAGGTAGTAGAAAACCCATTCCTAGAATTTCAACTTCTTCAATTGTCTGTGCACCCGATCCCGTCTCTGGCAGTATCTGTGATATAAAACCTGGTACAGTTACTGAGATTATTGCTCCAATCCATATCATTACAACAAAATCTTGAAAGAATGCGTAAGGACTGCCACCATCTATTACTTTAACTGTTAATGAGCAGATTAGAGAATGAAATATTACCATCAGCCCTATGTATGCCATAACTAGTTCTAGATTAACTGCTGGTGCGGGAGGAAGTATGTCGCCGAATGCACTTGTCATCGTACCGCTCTCCTGTGCAATTCCAAAAGGTGTGGCGAACATAACAGACAATGATTGTGCTATTTTTGCAGTTATATATGCGGATGCAGCAAATCCAACAAGTGCGCCATAGAATGCACCTTTAAGACCTGCAGCCAACTGTAATCTTAATCTTCTTAGTGAAAGAAGCTTATTAAAGTTTGCAGCAACAATCTCTCCAATTTTTTCTCCATTACCACCAAGATATATTGTTTCAGAAAATATCTGTGTGAACTGTTGTATCATATTACTTCCAGATTCGCCAGCAAAATATACCCATGTCTGGAACTTATCGCAACCAAGCCTAAGCCTCCTGTATACGTTTGTCACAAGATCATTTAATGTTCCAAAATCATGTACTCTTAGTGATGTTATGCTGCTGACAACTGCCCCTTCTTTGATTTCTATAACGCCACCGAGCGTTCTTACAAACGCAGGATATGCTTTGTCTCTACTGAATATTGTTTTTTCCTCGGCGAGGCCATAGTAGCCAACAATGAGAAGGGGTAGTATTGCTATGCCAACATTAACTAGAAATGTGAACGGTCTTAATAACATCATTATTGACCCCAGAACAACAGTTATTGGAACAACTATCATAGCATATTTCTCAGCTTTTTTTCTTTCTTTACTCTTGATTTTTATATTATGGCATAATTTATCACTCGGTATTATAGAACGAATGAGGAAGAAAAGAAACAAATCAATTATTATTATTCCTATGAGACTATATCGTACTATTATCTCAACAGATATGCCCATTACCAGAGGAAGCAAAAGCGATATGGACATTGCAAAACCGCTTGCTATAGTCATAGATACGAACACTTCCTGGAGCATTTTTATGTTCTCCATAGATTTCGTATATAGTACAGAATAATCTTCTAACACGGATGTTTGCTCATCAACAAGAAAAACTTCAATGTTTTGTCCGAAATCCATTATTGCTGCAAACCGGTCAAGGAAATCTGCAAAAATAGGTGATGGAATGTAGGCTGCAAGTTTTCTGCATGTATGTGCATAACCCAGATTCCATGCCTTTGCCAGGTATAATATCTTTTTAGATATATTGGAAATTTCTCCAAATGATTCTTTTTCAGATAGGTGTTTAAACATGTCTGTTCTTGTTAGCTGAAGTGTTGATATGCCCCCAAGGTAGGTTATGAAATAGTGCATATGGTTGTTAATGTCTATCTTTTTTTTTTCAAAACTAATATATGGGTACATTACAACAAATGCAAGACCGAATCCAAGCATCATATATGGCATAAAAAATGGTATGACATCTAGGGTGCTTCTTAGATAAAACATTGTGCCCATAGCAATTCCGCAGACACCAAGTATAGGAAGTAGAAATTTTGTAACAAACTCTATGTAAGAAAGATATCCCAGATTTGCTATTATTGCTTTTGTATTCATACAATATCATTTCTGCTTTTTTCATTCAACGTTATAATTATAACTGGAACGGAAGTGCACTTTCGCCTGCAATATGATAATTTTTAATAATCTCCCAAACGTCAAAATAGTTGAATATCTTGTGTAGAACCATTAGCTCAAGTATCTTTGATCTCTTGTTCATTTCTTTGTAAATATCTCTTGTATCTTGGAATCCGAGCATCATTGCAATCTTCTTTTCAAGAATGAAACTGTTATATAGTCCCCTGAAAACTTGTTTGTCATCTACAGAGTCCCATGTGAAAACTTCTCTTGTAATCATCTTGTTTTCTGGCTCATAATACCTCTCTATCTCTGTTATGCTTAGAACTCTTCTAACAAATTTTCCTCCATTGCTCACCGCCATCTGGATAAGACCTATGTTTAGGTTGTCAATGAAGGCAATAGGTACATTTATTGGGTCTCCTGTCAGACGTTGAATGAGACTTTTGATGCTACCTGCGTGAAATGTACTCATAACTGGGTGGCCTGTTTGCATAGCCTGAAAAGCTATTGCTCCTTCTGCACCTCTTATCTCTCCCACAATGATATAATTAGGACGCGACCTTAACGAAGCAATCAAAAGATCTTGATATGTAACGTCCGTTTCTTTTCCTGCTTCTCTTGTAACTAAGTGCTGCCAAGTTTCGTGGGGCATGGTTACTTCCGGCGTGTTCTCTACAGTGTAAACTTTATCATCTGGCTTGATGAATGTAGAAATAGCATTCAAAGTAGTTGTCTTACCGGAAGCAGTTTCCCCACAAACGAAGGTATTCATCCCATTTTCGAGCGCTAACCAGAGATATGCAGCAATCTCATTATTTATGGTTTTGAAATTGATAACTTGTGTAATACTAACAGGAACTTCAGCGAACTTCCTAATCGTGAATGAAGAGCCTTCTAATGATACTTCTCTTCCATAGATGAAATTAACCCTAGACCCATCTGGCATCATTGCGTCTACGACAGGTTTTGCTTCAGATGTTGGTCTTTCAACCCTTTCTGATACTTCTATGATGTATCTGTTCAATTCAAGATCTGTTGGAAATGATATGTTGGTGTGTACCATATCAAATATTTTATGAATCATATTGATTCCGCCCACACCTGTGCAGTGAATATCCTCAATGTTTGGGTCAAAGAATATTGGCTCTAGTTTTGCATAACCAACTCTATTCCTGATTATGTAATATTTCACAGTTTCATATTGTTCCTTGGTCAGAAAGATCTTTCCTTTCATCTTGTCAAGTATACCGGCTTTTCCCTCTCCAACTGTAACTACCTCATCGAATAGTTTGAGCAGAACAGGTCCAATTTCAAGTACATTCTCAGGAACAGGGTACTTGTGAGCAAGTTCAATTAATCTTTCCATCACTTCTTCAAATATTTTCTGCTCTTCTTCTTTGACACGAGGCTCAACTACATTGTAGATTGTACCTTTTTCTTGGTCGTAGTAGATATGTATGAACATAGGGTCGTTTACGCCGTAGATAAGATTTGGATTTTTAATGCCTTTTAACGATCTGTCTAGTTCTACATAGTAATCTGGTGTTCCCATCGTCTTCTGTATTTCACCAACATATCTTCTAAGATGTGGATACTTAGCCATTGCTTCGTTTAACGAGCCTGTTATGTGCCTCTCTTTAACCTGTGCCATTTTACATCTTTAATTTGGTTTTTCTATTGATATCTTTGTTTATCTATGAGAAACTTGCAATTTCTATTGCAAAGCCTTTTCCAGGTTCCACTTTGAATGGGACCGCTGTCATTGTCTTGTCTCCTGGTCTTTTGAACCTGTCAATGAAAATTACTCTTACTGGGTCGCCTGCAAATGTTTTTATTTCAACCCTAAAAGTAAGGTCTGAAATTGATCTCATAATTGTTGTAAACTTTGAGTCTATGTGATCTGTATCAACGCAAAAAATAATCGTCTTACCAAGTGTATTAAGTTTCTTGATGAATTTGATTAGTTTAATATTGGACTCCATGTCTAAGTCGTTTTGCATAAGTAGGAAAGAGAATGTATCAAAAACAATAACCTCTTTCTCAAATATTTGTTTTGCTTTCTTCAGGTTATATACAAAGATCTTACTTATGCTTTTTTCTCCAAGATAGGGAAACATGGGTAGGAATAACAGCTTTTAAAAAATAACATAGTCAGTTACATTATAATCCAATGATGACATCTGTTCAACAAACCCCATCGTGTTTAGTTCGGTGCTTAGATATGTAACTGATGTGTTTTGTTTCAACAGCCCATAGACAATTCTTTGTACAAAAATACTCTTCCCTGATCCGTCTTTTCCCTCAACGAGTATAAGGGAACTTTTTGGGATGCCTCCGCCTATACTCCTTCCTAATGCATCCCTGTCCAGATCAATCTTATGTAGTTGTACCATTTTATCTTCTATTTTCTGTTTATATCTGCACTTTTTTTGTGTCTTTTGTTCCAAATTCAGTGATTGCAGTAAGCATGAAATCTTCGCTTTCAATTGCCTTACTAATCTTTACATTTATGTCTCGTCCAGGATCCCAAAATCCAGGATTTATCTTATATCCGTCATCAATAACTTCACTCTCAACAATTGTATTCCGTTCTAATCTATCTGTGTTGATAAAAAAATCCAGAACATCGTTGTCCAATCTTACTTTCCCATCATTTCTTATTACGAGATTGAGAACATTCGTGTACTTGTACCCAATACTTACGTAGTCTAGCACAGGCGTTTCAACAAATTCACTATTCCTTCCCATGGAGACTTCAAGCTGAACAACTGAATCGCCATTATGAATGTCATTGATGTTTTCCACTGAGTTTAGCGAATAGTAACTAGCTTCTGTACCATCAGGTCCCAAGAAAGTGCTTGTCAAAGATGTACGGTTTTCTGCTGTTCTTATCCGAATTTCCAAGTATGAAATAAGCGGTTCAATCATTGTTCCTGTTGATTCTATTTCTGTAAAATTTATTTCTCCATCGAGTTCAAGTATCTCTGAATACCATTGTCCTGTTGTGCTAGAATGTGCTAGAACAAGTGCATCCGGATATGTTGGGTCTGATGCAGTGGTATTTTCGAATATTCCTTCATTAAAATCGTCTTCATACTCCCATGTTTTATTTTTTTCATCCTGGGTTTCGTTGTATGTGTAGTTTATAATCTCAATTCCTGAAAGAATTTTATTTCTTGTTATTTCTTGTCTCTCTTCCAGTGATAAAGAACTTTTAGCAAAGAAGTCTCTGAAAGTTAAAATGAAGCCAGCCACCATACTTAGACCTACAGTAAATAGAATTACATATGTTGCCAACGATCCAAAACCCATGGTGTTCTACGCTCTCGAATTTATTGGAATGAATTTTTTATTTTAGTTATGATAAAAAGGATGAATTTTATATCGAAAATTTCTCTGTATCTTTAGTGTTGTATTCTGTGGTTACAGCAATTTCATGTGTTGCTGTGCTGTTTAATTCTTCAAATATTTTGATTAGTACTTGTTCAGTGGGATCCCAAATTCCAGAATTTATCTCGTCTGTATCTTCAAGGATCTCTATTGTTCGGTGAGTGTTATTTCTTGGTACTCTTAGACCGTCAAGGTAAACATCAGTTTGGTTCGTGCTAAGCATTGTCTTGCCTGTGTTCCTAACATAAACAAATGTTGTATTTGTCTCATCCTCATATGATATCATATCAATGGTTACATCAGTTCGCATAGTGAGCGACAATGTATCTGTCCTTATCTTCATGGAATTACTGGCTTCTGTCACACTGCTATTGAATGCAACAACCAATCCTGTTGCCACAGTTATAACTGCAATGAACATAATTATTTGTGAAGCTAAATCTGAAAATCCCATTTTATTCTACCGTTATTATCCTACTTAATTTAACCCAGGCATTAATGGTAGCTTGAACTGAATAACTCCAACACTTTGAGGAATTTCTTTTTCATTCGTTCCTCTTCTGTCTCTATTTTAATCTTCATCTGATTAAAGGTAATCAGTTCAACCTCCTGTGTGCTTAAACTCTCCATGATAATCACCAATTATATACATGATATAAACCAATATACTAAATCATATATTGTGTATTTTATCTGGTATAATACATTTATATATTTTTCGGTTTTCCGTTATTCGGAATTACCGAATAAATCAATAGCTTTAAATATCAATTTGTTTTTAGATTCTAGTGTGAGGGGTTTTGTACATGGAGTGCATCGCGTACTATGACAAGAAGACTTTAGAAATTTTGGACTTTCTTCCTAAGAATATAGATAATTCTTTACAGTCTAAGATTTTAGAGGCTTGGTCGCAGGAGATTCCACGTAAGATTCTTATGTTCCTGTCGACAGAAAGTCAAGTTACCGCCCCAAAGATAAAAACTGCGATAGGTCACTCCGTGTCTACCCTCCATGAAAACATCAAAAAGCTAGAAGATTATAATTTGATTAAGACAGAGATGATATATGTAGGTAACAAGCAAAAGGTCATCAAACCTAAAGTCATCTTTGTTACTAAAAATCCGATGTTTAGATCTGTCGTTAACAGTTTTTTATCAAAAGGTTTTTGGATTGATTCAAAAAAGTCCAGAAAGATAATGGATTTCCTGCAAAAAAACTATACTAAAGAATTTACTGCTGAAGAGATATCTTCAAAAACAGGTATTCCCGTTGATGAAATCCATTCTTTATTAAGTAATTGGGATTCCCAGATAACGAGGGCATTTTCTGATTTTCTGCGTGAGAAGCCTTTTGAGAAGAAAATACTTTATAAAGGTAAAAAACCTGAAAAAGAAAATACATAAAGAAGTTTCTTATTTAAAGTAAGCATTCGTTATGTATTGGCTTATCATTCTATGTGTGTTAAAGAATGAACCATTAAACGCTATGCAATTTCTCATTATCTCTTTCCATTTATCGGGATTCTTGTAATATGCCGGAAGTATTTTTTTCTCTAATTTATCGTATAAATCTTTAATATCTTCTTCCTGATTATTCTCTTCTTCTACATGGGACGGTCTTGGTCCAATACTCCAACCTGTGAAATCTTCAACGTGACCTTCTATCCACCAACCATCCAGGACGGAGAAATGAGGCACACCATTAATTGCTGCTTTCATTCCTGAAGTTCCCGAAGCTTCTCTTGGTCTAAGTGGATTATTTAACCATATATCCACTCCTGATGTAAGAAGTTTACCTAGAAACATCTCGTAATTCTCAAGATAAACAATGTCTATCTTTCCTTTTAGTTCTTGAATATTATTCCAGATGTCTTTTATGATTTCTTTTCCACCGCCATCATTGGGGTGTGCCTTTCCACCAAATATTATTTGGAACTTACCTACTTTGTTATATATGTCAATAAGTCTTTTTCTATCTGAAAAAATTAGATTGCCTCTCTTGTATGTTGCAGCTCTCCTCGCAAAGCCTATTGTGAAAACGTTCTCATGCATGTGAACCCCTGTTTTCTCTTTAACATATTCAAGTAATTTCTTCTTTGCTATCTGATGTGTTTTCCATATTTCTTCTTCAGGTATTCTCATGGCGTATCTTATTGTATATTGGTCTTTTCGCCAAGGTGGAATGTATTTATCCAATAGTTCCCCCATTTCTTTTGAAGCCCATGTAGCAGCATGAACTCCATTAGTTATGGATTCTATGCTGTATCCAGGGAACATCTTACTTGATACTTCGCCGTGTTTCTGTGCAACACCATTGACATAGTGTGAATGGTGTAATGCGAGGTATGTCATGTTAAGCTTATTCTCTTTATCAATAATGTCGCTGTGATTTAATGAATCAATATTGTAGAAATCTTTAAGAACATTTTTTGTAAGTTCGATATCGAATGAGTCATGTCCAGCAGGCACTGGTGTGTGTGTAGTGAAAACACATTTCTCTCTTACTTCATCGAGATCTTTTTCGCTTCTATTCATTAATTCTAGAGTCAGAAGTGCAGCATGTCCTTCGTTCATGTGGTATTTCTCAATTCCTGAATGCCCTAGTGTTTGAAGCATTCGTACACCGCCAATTCCTAATATTGCTTCCTGTAGTAGTCGATATCTTCTATCTCCACCATATAGGTAACTTGTTAGTCTTCGGTCATCCTCGTTGTTTTGTTCAACATCTGAATCTAAGAATATTATTGGTACAACTTTTCCTGAGATTCCTTCAACATAGTAAACCCATGCTTGTATTATTATATCCCTGCCCTCTAGTTTTAGATTAATCCTGCTTGGTAGAAGTTCCATGTGTTTTTCTTTTTCCCAGTTTACTTCAACTTCTTTTTGGTCACCGTTTTCTATTTCTTGATGAAAATAACCTTTGTCATAGATAAGTGTAACAGCAACAACCGGTATCCCTTGATCTGCAAATGTTTTTATTGTGTCACCTGCTAGAATTCCTAGACCCCCAGAATAAGTTGGTATCTCAGGTTTTATTCCAATCTCTAATGAGAAATATGCTATTTTTCTTTTTTCTGGACTTTCATCAAGGTAGAACTCCATACAAACACCTCTTTTTTGTTGCTTTTATGATTTTTTACAATAAACTGAGTATCAACTAAACATAATTGACTAACTATTTTTTTTGTTTCAGCCCTTTATTAAACTTTTCATGGAGATTCCTATTTTATTTTTTCTTGAGTTTATTGTTTTTGTTGTGATGTTTTTTATTAGAATTTACGACGTAATTGCTATATTTTCTCTTTGTGTTACTACTGCATGATTACTGGTAAATTATATAAACAAAATACCCATAAAAGGAAGTGACTGTAACACTATTCCGTAAATTACTAATCCGAAATTAACGAATAAATGCTTTTAATGCAAAGATTTGGTGTAATATGGCATTCCCTTTTAAATTTAGAAAGAAAGCAATAATGGGTGTTTCTACTCTTATTATATTCATAACGGCTATATTGACTGCAGCTGTTGCTGCTTCTGTAATCGTACGTACTGTTGGTGTATTACAAGAGAGGGCTTTCACTGTTGGAACTGAGACCAGAGATAGATTAATTACCGCAGTTGACGTTATTAGTGTCTCTGCTAACAGCAATGTTACTGCAGAGCGCGTTTATGGTTTGACTATGCTTATAAGAACTCGTGCGGGTTCGTATGCTTATGATTTGGGGACTGCTGGTCTTATTGTAACGACAGGTACTGGCTCTTATACGGCAAGTCTTCAGCATACGGAAAATGAAGAACTGGGATTTACTGTTCCTTCTTTGCAGAATACAACGGATTCGGAGATTACTGATATGGATGAAGATAGACTGAGTGAGATTGTCAGGCTGGATACAACTACTACTGGCTTAGCAAGATTGGAATTTTTCTTTTCGCGGGAGTCTGAGACAGCTTATGCCGATTTAGGAATAAATATCTCTAGTGCAGCGCCTGGCACACCTGTCAATGTTACTGTCCAAGATATCCCTATTGTAGGCGATAATGGTAAATGGTATGGTTTTGTTCATGTTGATGGGATTACTGAGGATGATGATGCAATAACATCACCCGATGCAGAGATTACTGTTACAAATTATCCTTTGAGAGATTTTTGCTCTTTTGAAAGATTGATTCCAGAAGATGCATTTTGCTATGATGTGCAACTTGGTATGGGCGACACAGCAATCTCTCGTGGCGAGATATATAGAGTTTACTTTAGGTTCAGGCCCCAAAATGCCATGAGGCCTGACGAAGATTTTGAAATTAAATTCATACCAGAAAAAGGCGCAATAACATCTGTTGTGTCTAAGGTTCCTGATTCAATTCAGAGAGAAGTTGCCGAGATTTGGCCTACAACTCTAGAGACTTAGATATTCATCTTTTTTTATGTATTAAAAGTGTTTTTCGGTGTGTTGTTGGTGTTACAGTTTGATGTCATTTGGTGCACATTGTTTGTGCATCATTTTTATTATGTTCCAATATTAATGTGTGGTAGGAGGGGAGTTTACTGATAAAAGATTTGATTAATAAGGTTAAAGAGAATTCTTCGCAACAGTCTTCTCCAGATTCAAATTCTCAGCAGGGCACCCAGGAAACTGCTCAACCACAAGAGCTACAAGGCCAACAGCAAGGCCAATCACAAGAGCAACAAAATCAACAACAGGGTCAACCGCAAGAGCAGCAAGCCCAACCTGCTCAGCAAAATGCTCCACAGCAAGCTCAACCACAGCCACAGTCTGGTGATAATGGTCCGCAGACTCCTTCTGATTCAAATACTCAACAAGCTCCGCAAGAACAACAGGGTCAGGGTGGACAAGGTCAAGATTCTCAAAACACACAAGCTACCCAACCACAAACTAATGCTAATCAATCGCAAGGTAAGGATTCTAATGGGAGCCAAGGTCAAGCGCCAGCAGACAATGCTCAACAGGCAGCAAACCAGGATTTGCAGAAACTTGACCAGCAACAAGAGGAAACATCTTCTACTTTCGCATCCAAAAATATCTCAAGAGAAAGTGCAAGCATGCTCAATCTTTCGATGGAGCAGATTAAGACTCTTGTAGAGGTTAGCAATAATCTCAATGAAAGAACACGTGAGGTTGAGAAGCGACTGAAGGAGATAACTGTTGATACAGCGAAATCCAAAGAAGAATCAAAGATATTG
>CAZOXV010000003.1:0-5362 GCA_964583935.1 uncultured Methanosarcinales archaeon
CGATTCTAAGGACCCAAAGGTGAAAGACCACAAGGACCAGTTTCCTTTAGGTGATGCCGACCAAGCAAGAAATGCTTTAGCGAGAGCAAACCAATACAAGAGAGCACCTGACTGGTACGATGGTTCTGTTAAGGAGCTTAGAAAGAAAGTTGCTGACGCAGTAAAGAAGGAATTCCCTTCTATTGACGTTACAAAACAGTCATACAAAGGAAAGGAATAATGAGCAGATTTACTGACTTTTTAGAAGAAGCGATGGCAGACCCATCATATTCATCTGATAATGCTAATGTTGGAAATGTTGCGGGTATCCGTAAGTATCCAACTCTCAAGAGAGTTCCCGGTGGTGCTGAAGAAGAAATGGAATATGATGTCGTTGATAAGTTCATAGAGAAGAATAACTTGGAAATGGATAGAAGAGATGTTGAGAGCATTGTTGCTATTGTTAGTAAAACTCTTGAGGATTGGAATAGAGAAAGGAACTATGACTTTCGAGAAATAAAAAATGTGGTTGTAGAAGCATTAGAAGACAGACTTATAGATTTAAGATAAGGAGTGTAACTATGGGAAAGATTTTGTACGAACTTGACAAGATGGTTGACGATGAAGAAAAGGCATCTGCTGAGAAGATTGCCGCAAAAGTAAATGATGATGGTGACGAAAAGGACATCGATGCTGGTGTAGATGATATTGTCAAGCATATAGAAGCTGTCCAGGCTGCCGCTGATTATATCGACGGACTCACTCCTGGTGAAAATGCTGAAGCAGCATTCGATGCTGAAATGTCATTGAGGAAAGCATTGGCTAAGATGCAGGAACTTTCAGACGAAGTTTATAAGGACATTGGTGACGAGAAAATTTAATAATGGGAGATAGAATATTATGAGCAATTATGAAAGATTTTTAGGCGAAGATGAAGTTACTGAATACACATCTCAGGAACATTTATCGGAAAGGTTTGCTGGTATTTACAATACTTTCGTAGATAACGATATAGATAGCTTCAAGAGTCAGATTAGTGAATTGAATTCTAACGATTTTGCTAAATTCATGATTCACATTCTTGGTGAAATGAGAGTTGACCCAAGAGAAGTTGTTAGAACACTTCAGTCTATAGTGGAGTAATACATTATGAAAAATCTAAAATACAATTTAGATAATCTTCTTGGCGAAGATGATGTTTCTTCATACGTCAACGAGAATATAGAAGGTAGAGATTACATGGCCGCTATTCAAAAGATTTCAGATAACTATGGTGGTCTTGGTGGAAGCACAGCTAAGATGTTGCAAGATATAGAAGGAGCGTTTGTGGATTTCATAAATGCTCATGGTGACGATGATTATGAACCTATCAAAGCTGCTCTTGACAATTTTTATGGTGCTGTTGTAGAGTTTGCAGAAAGAAATGTAAGAGACACTGGTGCCGACGCACTAAGAAGATAAGGGGATAAAATATGGCATTTTTCAATGAACTAAGCGAAAAGCTTGAAGCCCAAAAAATATTTGACTCACTCAAGGGAAAGTATGAGACAAGATTTGACGTTAATGGAATGACTTATGCTTTTCTCGCAACATCCATCGCAGGTGGTTGTGATGACAACACCAGTTGGATGCTTGAGTTTGAAAACATCAAGTCCCACAGAATTGGTGTTGGTGACAACGACCCAAAGATTTATAAGGCATTTGCTGAAGCAGTTGACCAATGGGTAAAAGAGAAGCAACCATTGAACTTCTACACATATGGTTCGGAGATTGAGTCCATCAAGTCAATCGTAGAAGCAGTCAAAAAGAAGGTCAAGGGTTACAACCTTATTGACGATACTGCTGACCAGAAGTTTGAGGCAACAGGTGAGACCATTCCTGGTAATCCTGTTGGTAAGATAACTTGGACAAAGATGGTTCCTCAGGAAGCTGTTGACACAGAAGAAAGAGAAGCATTGGTCTCCGATGAATTTGAGACACCATACGAAGAACCAAAGGATATCAAGCCTAATAAGAAGTACATGACATACAAGAAAGATGATAAGCTTGATAAGGGTGAAGGATCATATGATCTGAAGACAGAAGGTTATATGGGCAAGAAGGGCGACTCAGTAAAGATTGCCAAGAAAGGTAAGGGTGAAACCGCAGTTTATGTATTGAATACAAAAGATGGTTCTAAGATGGTAGACATGGAATTTGACTCTAAGGAGAAGGCAAAGGAGTACGCAAAAAAGAAAGGACTCAATCTCTCAGAGTCAACTGAAGATAAGGTTGATATGTATGTAAAGAAGTTCAAGGATAAGATGAAGGGTTCTTCTACCAAGACTGCTGTCGGCTGGGTAGATGGTATAAAAGGCATATCAAAAGAAGACAAGGATAAGATAAAGAAGAGACTTAATCTTCCTGTAAAGAAAGAAGAATCATTTTCTGAGTTCAAGGCAAGAAGACTTGCTGAAGATCATGACTCAATTAATACATTAGATCATGGAGAAATACCTGTAGAAAAAGATTTGTCTAATGTTTCTGATGAAGTCATAGATACAGTAGAAATGGATAATGGTGAAATTTACGAAATTCGTAAAGACTTTGATGGTAGATTAGTTGCTGTTTTATCTGTTGATGATTGATGGAGCGACGCGTAATGAAAGAGTATAAAAAATATCTTCAAGAGAAACTTGGACATATAGAAAAGGAAGTTGATAAAAGAATAGTACATGATGAGGATGGTGGCGTTAAGGTAATACATGACGTTCATGATTGTCCATATTATGTTGACATTATGGATTTTGGAACAAGAGGATGTAAACATCCAGACAGTCCAAACCGTCTTTGTGTGAAGGACTTTGAATGGAGAATTCCTGAGTGGTGCCCTCTTCCAAAGGCATAATGATGAATTTTGTAGAGTACTACTTTACAGAAAAGAAAAAGAAGAAGAAAAAGAAAAGGACTAATGTTAATGTCTATCCAGCAAAGACGTTCAACATGAAGTCCTTTTTTGACCCCAAAAAATACGATAAAGGTTTACATGGAACTCTTGACTTTCAACCAGGTGTAGTTGGAGAATAAAGATATTGACATTTTTTCTGGAATATGTTATATTATAATAGAACATTTTTCAGGAGAATAATTTGGATACGTTGTATATCAAAAAAGGCAAGAGATATATTAAGATAGGAACCCGACTGGATACTGAATATATGCCTGATGGTCTTTGGCTTTTTGAGTCACGTGATGGATCAAGAGGATTCAGTAATCTATCTTGTAGAATAAGCGAACTACCTCCACACATAGAGGTTCAAGATTACTTGAAGGCATTTCTAAACAAAGAAGTAATAGTGAAAGCAATAAGAAGTCTCGATGAAAAAGGAGTTGTCCTTCTTGGACAGATTTCTCTGGATGACTTTGCACAAGCTCTCGTTGACCAAATATATCTAAGTTCAAAAAAGAATAATTATTGAGGAGATCACAATATGACAAACTATGAACCATCAATGTCGTATGAAGAAATGAAAAGAGCACTTATCAATGCTTCGGATGCGTACTACAATAAGTCTTTTAGTATAATGTCTGATGCTGAGTTTGATAAGCTCAAGGATGAGTTCACTGAACATTGGCCAGATGATCCATTCATCAAAACCATTGGTGCTCCTGTACCAGTGAATACAAAGTGGAAAAAGGTAAAACATATTATACCAATGCGATCTTGTAATAAAGTCAACACTATTGATGAGTTTGAAAAGTGGTTGTCTAATGTTGGTTTGATGAATCAGGATATTGTTATTTCTGAAAAGCTTGATGGTATATCATTGTCATTGGATTATCAGAAGGGTAATCTCATTAGAGCAACAACTCGTGGCGATGGTACAATAGGTGAGGATATAACAACCAACGTATTGAGGATGCAAAACGTAAAGCAGAAGCTTCCAATTCCTTATACTGGAAGTCTTCGTGGTGAAGTGATGTTGAAGAATAATGACTTCAATTCCGTCAATCTTGTTTGTGAATCTCGTGGTGAAAGGACATATCAGAATGTAAGGAATGGTGCTTCTGGTATCGCAAGAAACTATGATGGTAAGTACTGCGAATATCTGTATGTTGAGTACTACTACGCAAGTGGAGATTTTACAACTAAGAAAAGTGTTTACGATTTTATAGAGATTGATCTTGGACTTATACCTTGTAGACATTTTGTTGGTAACGCAGAGACAGCTAAAATTGTTTATAATGAGTATGAAGAAGAGATTCGTGCTGGACTAGATCACGCAATTGATGGACTTGTTATAGAGCCAAACAGAATTGAAATTCTTGAGAACCTTGGATTGCTTCATGAGAACTGGAAGGGAATGATTGCTTGGAAGTTTACTTCTGATAAGGCTAAGACAAAGATTCTTGATGTGACTTGGCAGTTGGGTAATTCGGGTCGAATTACACCAGTTGCTATTCTTGAGACTGTAGAAATTGGTGGTGTAAAAGTTTCCAGAGCTTCAGTTCATAACTTAGAAATTTTTAGAAGTTTCAATTTCCATAAAGGTGATGTTGTATTGGTAGCCAGGAACAACGATGTCATTCCTCAAATTTCTAATAATCTTAGTAATCATCCAGGCAACAAGCGAGGAGAAAAGATAGATGCTTCCTCATTATGTCCTGTCTGTGGAGAAAATGCATATGAGGATGGAGTTTTCCTTGTCTGTAAGAATGACAAATGTAAGGGTGGACAGATTGGAAATTTGAAGAAGTGGGTGAAGAAGCTAGACCTCAAGGGAATTGCTGAGGCAACTCTTGAGAAGTTATATGATGCTGGTTATGTCAAAACTCCTGCTGATCTCTATAAGCTTGAGCCACATCTCATTTGTGAGATTGACGGATTCAAGACAAGGAGTGCTAGTAGAATCATAGAGACATTGAATAGTAAGAAGGAAGTTACATTGTCAGAGTTTATTGCTGGTTTGAATATTCCTAACTTTTCTGGTAAGACTGCTGAGCTTCTCGAAAAGAATGGATTCGACTCTGTAAAGAAAATGATGAATGCTCAGGAGTACGAATTGACAGAGATAAAGGGAGTTGGTGTTGAAACAGCAAGAGCTATTCTTGAAGGTCTTCAGAAAAAGATCAAGATAATAGATGACTTGTTAGATGTTGGAATAACGATAAAGTCAAGAGAAGAGAATTCTAATACAGGCAATCCTTTCAGTGGAAAGAAGGTTGTGTTCACTGGTGCTCTAAATATAAAGAGAAATGATGCTCAGATACTTGTGAAGTCAGTCGGTGGAGAATGTCCAAGCTCATTGTCAAAGGACACAGACTATCTTGTTATGGCAGATGTAAACTCTACATCAAGTAAAGCAAACAAGGCAAGAAGTTATGGAACAGAGATTCTCAGTGA
>CAZOXV010000003.1:5462-20406 GCA_964583935.1 uncultured Methanosarcinales archaeon
TATGAAGAGGATATATTTTCAACAATTGTCGGTGCGGTTTTTTGGCCACTGGCTGCTTTTATCATTATCTTCGGACTAACAGTCAAAGGATTGGGAAAAATATATGAGTATTTTAGAAATAACAAATCCAAGTGATATAAAGAAAGAAGGTGCTTCTGTACTGTTTGTAGCATTCAACACTGCTCCTTGTAGAAAGTTTATGAACTACGCAAGGCAAGCTATTGGAATACTTGAAAGTAAAGGAAAGGAAATCTCTTATTTTCAAATAACAAATACTCCAGAAGTAAAGGAAGCTCTTCATATTAGTGCGATGCCAACTACAATCATTTATGTTGACGGTGAAGAGAAGAGAAGATTTGTTGGACATTTGTGGAGCCATTTTGAAATTGCTGGAAAGATAAACGAGGGGATAAACAAATGAAGGTATTTTTAGATGATGAGAGACAAACACCAGAAGGCTGGAAGAGAGTTTACTGGCCTGATGAAGCAATAGAACTATTGAAGACAAACAAAGTTACAGAGATAAGTTTGGATCACGACCTTGGTGACGACGAAAGAGGAACTGGTTATGATGTAATTAGATGGATTGAAATGGCTGTTGCTATGGATGAATTCAAGCCACCTGTAATAAAAGTTCACTCTGCTAATACATCAGCAAGGCAGAAAATGGAACTTGGTATAAAATCAATTGAGAGGCTTAGTAGAAACAATGAAGTTTAAGGAATTGATTTCAGATACGGATTGGGATAGTGTAGCAAATTCTCTAAAGTCAAACTATGACATTAGTGATGATTCATTAGAATCTCATAGAGATGTTTACTTCACTATTATCAATGCTGAATCTTATGAAGAAACTGCTATGAGAATTTGCGTTGAGTTTGTTGAGCCTGACGGAGATTTGATTGAAGAAGGATACTGGAGTGTTTTTGGAATGAATGGAACGCTTCATAAGGATACTGAAGACGCAGAACTCTTTCCGAACTCTAGTGAAGAATGGTTGAACTCAGAAGTTACCTATGCTCTTGAGTTCAAACATTGGAGTGAGTGGTTGAATATGGAAATTGACGAGAGTACCGCTAACAATATTCAACTTATGAAAGCCGACATTGTTGCTCATTGTCTTTGGGAAATGACATACATTAGTTACGACGAGGATGAAATTCAGGAGACTCTTGAAGACTTGAAGAACCAGGTCAAAGAGATTGAAAATATGACCGATGAAGAAAGAGGAAAGTCATTCAAGTCAGTTGATGAAATGATGGATTACATTGAGAATCTAAAAGACGATGAGGATGAAGAAGATGGATAATAGAATCGATTTACCAAATGGGTGTTCTCTTTTTTGGGATGATAATAAAGTTGGTGGAAGAATTTATTATTCAGATGAAGTTGGTGGTGGAGTTACTGTTTGGGATACATCTTTGGTTGACTTATCAACAATGTTAGCTGCCATGACTCAAGAGATGAAGTTACAAAAAGAGGAGTCAATAAATGGTAAGATATAGATATAACTACAACGATTGGCCTGTTGGCGAAGGATGGTATCCTATCATAGAAGAAATGATAACAAAGATTGCTGTCTTAGCAGAAGACTTTGAAGTCAATATACTTGACATCAAAGAAAAGTTTGGAGGTCTGCAAATCTGGACAGATAAACCAACAGAAGAAATATATGAAGTTATTAGAGAATATGAAGATAAATCTTATACTGTTTGTGAATTTTGCGGAGAGCCTGGAAAATATAGAGGCTCTCTCGCTTGGAAGAGAACTCTTTGTGATTCACATTTTGAAGAAGAGAAACAGCGTCAAAAGAAATATGCGGCAGAATTAGGAGTAGATGAGATTGACGAAGAAATGTACTAAGTGTGGTAAATGCTGTCAGTTCGTGGCAATACCAATACCACAACCAAACATAATGGATGGACACACTATTGACTACTGTAAGTGGATAATAGCTCATAAGAATATGAGTTTGGCTGTAAATGAGAAAAACGAGTGGGCTATTATTGTAAATGATGATTGTAAGTATTATGATAAGATAAACGAATATAGTGGCGTTTGTACGATATACAATGACAGGTTTGGAGTATGTCGTATGTTTGATCCGAACAATTGTATGGGTAATGCGAACAATTCTCAGTGGAAGACTTACGACACAGAGAACCAATTTGATAGAGAGGTAAATCCTTACTATGAGGAATAAAGAGAAGAAGCTTGAGTTCTTTGATATGATGAAAGAACTTGCTGAACTACAAAGTAAAACTCCAGATGAGACATTGGCTAATCAGCTTGAGAGAATAATAAATGGATTGCTGAGAGAAACAATGTCCTTAGAAAGTGCCATAAGGTTTGTGGAAAATAGAATAAAATCTGCTAAGAGGGCTGAGAGCATCGCTTTTTGGGCTACAATAACGAAAGTCATCAAAAAGTATTTTGAATTGATATCTTGACACACATCCGGTAATATGTTATATTATAATTGAACAATCAAAAAAGGAGTTGTTTATGAAGGTCTTTGTTGACGTTGATACTCTCGGTGACTTTTTCGAGGGTGGAGCACTGCCTGTCCCTGATGCCGACGAAATACGTCCTACTCTTGAGAAGATAACAAAATTCGCTAAGAGCCAAAAAATTCCAGTTCTCAAATTCAACGACTCACATGACGGGACTGAGCCAGAAATGAAAGCCAACGGTGGACCTTTTCCACGGCACTGTATGATTGATACAGAGGGTGCCGCAAGTATTCGTGAGACTTCGTGTAAGAATGCTCTTATCTTTGAGAAGCAGACTTACGATGCGTTTGATACAAAACTTGGAAACAAAAAGATTGATGGTTGGTTGAAAGAAAACAAAGTTACAGAAGCTTGGGTTTATGGAGTAGCTACTGATTGGTGTATCAAGGCTGCTGTTTTAGGTCTTCTCAAAAGAGGAATAAGAGTTTATGTTTTCAAAAATGCTATAAAGGGCATTGATGAAAAAGCATCCAAGCAAGCTATCGATGAAATGAAGAAGGCCGGAGCATTGATGGCTGTTGCTAAACTCTGATGGATAAAATATGAAAGTGAAATTTTATACTTATTGTGGTGAAGCAGGAGACCTTCAAGGAATGATAGTTGCTGAGATACGAGGGGGTATAAAGTTTCGAAGACTATTTACTCGTACTGGATGGTTTGCTTTGTGGAGTCTTAGAAGAGCCAAGAAAAAGTTGATGAACCAAATTGAATTGACGACAGGGCAGATGCCTGTTGAAGTTGAAAATTTTTGAAAGGAAGTTTACAAATGAACTACGAAAAAGTCGCGACAAACATTCGCAGAGAACTGGCGGATTATATTGTGTCTAATGGTTTACATAGTCTTGTGTTAGGAATATCCGGAGGTATAGATTCGGCAGTGTGCGCCGCTCTTGCTCGTCCTGTATGTGATGGACTTGGTATTCCTCTCATTGGAAGAAGTATCCCTATTCAGACTAACAAGGAAGATGAGCTTGACAGAGCACGGAAGGTTGGCAAGATTTTTTGTACAGACTTCAAAGAAGTGGACCTTGGTGGAGTTTACAGAAAATTTGAGGAAAGAATCCACATTGCTGAGAATAGGGAGAATAGCAAGATTGCCAAAGGTAATATCAAGGCAAGAGTTCGTATGATTTACCTTTACAATATTGCTGGAATGAATAACGGTATGGTTTTGAGTACTGACAATTACACCGAACTTCTTCTTGGATTCTGGACATTACATGGAGATGTAGGAAATTTTGGGATGATTCAGAACCTGTGGAAGACTGAAGTCTATGAACTTGCGAGATACCTTGCTGATGACCTGAGAAATGATGCTGCTAAGGAAGCATTGAGAGCTTGTATTGCGGCAACACCCACGGACGGGCTTGGTATCAGTAATAGTGACCTTGAGCAGCTTGGTGCTGATACATACGATGAGGTAGACAATATTCTTCAGGAGTACATTAAGTACGACAATCTCATGAAGAATAAAGAACTTCTTTACGATGTAGAATTCGAGAATCGTGTCAAAGATAAGATAGAAAAGCTTAGGTCGAACCCCGTTATTATTCGTCACTTGACAAGTCAATACAAGAGAGAAGACCCGTATAACATTCCAAGAAACCTCATAATGAAATAAGGAGTGAAAATGGCTGAAGAAAAAAATCAGATGACTGAAGAAGAAGTAAAAGAGTACGCTGAGAAGAGAAAGAAAGAATGGGAAGAATTTTACGAAGACTTGAATTCAAATCCAGATGAGCCTGTAACAAAGGGTGATTTGAAAAAAGCAGTCGATTTTCTTTTCGAAGATTTCGCAGCACTATCTCAGATGGTACAGATTAACTCTCACAATACGAATGTGCTCAATCAGAACTTCAATCAGATTGTTTCTGTGCTACAAGGTGGAAAACCAGGAATGCCTGGTGGACAAAGAACAAAGGGTGGAATAGTCCTTCCATAAGGAAATTTAGATGAAAAGAGTTGGAATATTTGGTGGGTCTTTTAATCCACCAACCACTTCGCATAAAGATATTGTTGACGGATGTATAGCTAATGGAGTCGTTGACGAAGTTTGGATTATTCCTTCCAACAACCACACCCAGAAAAATAACAAGGTATCATTCCGTCATCGTGTGAATATGTGTAAGATAATGTTCAAAAGGTTGTTTCATCCTGTCAAGGTGAAGAACGACGACTTACACAACCACTCCGGTAGAACATTTGATTTGATGAATATTCTGAACTTTCTTTACAACAGAACAAACATATACCGAGATAAGAAATACGAATTTTACATCATTATTGGAGAGGACTGTGCTGATAATATAGAAAGTTGGTATGAATGGGAAAGGTTGATAAGCGAGTATAAGTTCATAGTTGTAAAGAGAAACGACTACTTTAGACACGATTCTAAAGATTGGTATAAAAAGAATCCTCACAAGTTTATTTCTATTGATGGATGCTGGTTTAGTTCCACATATCTTAGGGGAATGTTTAGTAAAGGATACTTCAATTTGGCAGCATTATTGACAAGTCCTAAGATAGTTAGGTATGTTACAAAAAATTCGCTTTACATTCAGGAGAAGTAATGAGAATCAAAGATAATAAAGTCATTTCAGAAACGCCTTTTCTCAAATTCAATAACACTGAGTATGAGGATAATCTTGGCAACACCAAGCATTGGGTCTGGTGTCAACGTCCTGGTGGAGTAAAAGCTGTTGTGATAGTGGCTGTAGTTGATAGAGGTTTTGTTCCACCGTGGACCGAAATTGGGTACAAAAGAAACCTGGGAATTGTTGTGATAAAAGAGAAAAGAATACCACTCAATGACTTTGAGTATGGTTTTCCCGCAGGTCTTGTCAATGAAGGAGAGAGTCCAATAGAAGCGGCTAAAAGAGAACTAACGGAAGAGACTGGTTTGAAAGTTAGGAGAGTCATAAAACACAGTCCTTACATTTACAGTTCTGCTGGTATGACAGACGAATCTGTGTCTATGGTTTATGTTGAATGTGAAGGTGATGTTAGTAGTGAATTCCTAGAATCATCAGAAGATATAGAAGCGTTCGTAATGAGCCAGCGAGATGTAATCAATTTACTTGAAGACCCAAATAAGAAGTTCGGTGCCAAGGCTTGGATTGTTCTTGATTACTTCGCTCGTAACGGAGATGTCATATGATAAAAGATTTACTTGATAAATTTGATGAAAACTATTGACGATTTTATGTGAATATGTTATAATTGAATAAAGGAGTTTATGATGATATGGGACAACAATACTATCCAAGATTTGTAAGAAATTTACAAAGCTATCCATTTAGGTTTGTTTATGGAGGAAACGTTTACAAAATTCCTGATGACAATTTATTTCACGGAATAAACTTACCAAAGGAAGAAATTGAATTTGGTAATTATGTCGTTGAAATTTCAGTAGAAGACGCAAAGAGGATGCCTAAGACAGAGTTTGGTGATGGAATATATATAAAATCCAAACAGGAGGAAAAGCCTAAAGGAGAAAAAGAGATGTCCCTGTATAATGATAGCAGTGGTCAAAACGAAGGATATGATTCTTTTGACAGACCTGAAGTTATGTGTTACGCTGCTTCTGTAGGAGATTCAGCAAACTCTTCTACAGAAGCCTTTTTCAATTCAATAAGATCGCAAAGGAATGAACCAAAAACAAAAGGAGATTCCTATATGGCAGAAAACGCAAGAGAAAATGATTTAGTGTTGACGCCCAATGAGTACGCATATGTATGCGATACCAACACTGGTAATGTCAACGTTGTTGTCGGTCCTAAGAAGGAGACATTGACAAACACAGACGTTCCTATGAGACTTGATGAAAAGACTGGTGAGTTCCATCGTTGTAAGTTGGGAGACTCTATTCGTTCATTCGCTTCCGCAAATGAACAGTCTTACATCATTCTTCAGAATCCTGTTACCAAGGAAGGCGAACTGCTTTTCCCAAGTGAGAAGGCTCTCAATAAGCCAGAAAAACTTGAGTATGGACGCAGAGTCAACATCAACGGTCCTATCAACTTTCCTCTTTGGCCTGGTCAGATTGCTCAGGTTCTTTCTGGTCACCAGCTTCGTTCCAACCAGTACCTTGTTGTAAAGGTAACAAACGCAGAAGAAGCAACCAAGAATATCCAGGACGCAACTATCCAGACAAAGACAGAAGGTGACAAGGAAGAAGTCGAGACAAAGACCAAGTCCAAGTTTGTCACTGGTCAGCTTATGATTATCAAGGGAACGAATGTAAGTTTCTACATTCCTCCAACAGGTATGGAAGTTGTTCCTGACGATAATGGAAACTATGTTCGTGAGGCATTGACACTTGAGCGTCTTGAGTACTGTGTGCTCAAGGATGAGAACGGTGCCAAGAGATATGAGAAAGGTCCTGCCGTGGTTTTTCCTGAACCAACAGAAACCTTTATCGCACGATCAGGCGGAAGCAATATTTTCAAGGCAGTTGAGTTGAACGAAAATATGGGTCTTTACATCAAGGTCATTTCCGATTATGAGGATGATGCTAGTCAGAAGTACAAGGCTGGAGATGAACTCTTTATCTCTGGAAAAGATACCAAGATTTATTTCCCTCGTCCTGAACACGCTATTATCAAGTACGGAAAGCAGATTATTCATTATGCTGTTGCTATCCCTAAGGGAGATGCCAGATATGTTCTTGACAAGAAGAGTGGAGATGTGAGACTTGTTCGTGGTCCTGCGATGTTCTTGCCTGATCCTCGTAAGGAAATTATTGTCAAGAGAGTTCTTGATGTGCGCGATGTTGGTCTTATGTTCCCTGGCAACAAGGAAGCAATCATCTATAACCAGAACCTCGCAAAGGAACTTCCTCACGATGGATACATTCCTGCCGCTGATGTTTCGGCCAAGAGACTCAAGGAAAGCGCAGGACAGCATTCTCGCTCGACAATGAGATTTACTGATGACTCTACTCTTGATGAGTTCGCAGATGGTCTCAAGAGAATGACTGAGTACACTCCTCCTCGTACAATCACTCTTGAGAATAAGTATGAGGGTGCCGTTCTTATCAATGTGTGGCCTGGTTATGCTGTTCAGGTTGTATCCAAGAATGGTGAAAGAAAGGTTGTTTCTGGTCCTAATGCTATTCTTCTTGAGTATGATGAGACTCTTGAAAGACTTTCACTTTCTACTGGAAGGCCAAAGAGTGACAAGAATAGAATGGAGACAGTATATCTTCACGTAAGAAACAACAAGGTGAGTGATGTTGTTAGTGTCACAACAAAAGACCTTGTTGATGTTGACATTCTTCTTTCTTACAGAGTCAACTTCGAGGAAGACAATATGGCTAACTGGTTCTCTGTTCAGGACTACACAAAGTTCTTGACTGACCATCTTCGCTCTATTGTCCGTAATGCTGTGAAGAAGTATGGTATTGAGGAATTCAATGAGAAGGCTATTGACATTGTAAGAGATACCATTCTCGGAACTTCTAGCGACAAGCAAGGTAAAAGAGAAGGTCGTTTCTTTGAAGAGAATGGAATGCATGTTTACGATGTAGAGGTTCTCGAAGTCTCCATCAACGATGCTTCCATCAGAAGACTTCTTGTTGACAACCAGCACAAGACAGTTCAGGAAGCAATTCAGTTGCTACAGACAAAGAAGAGACTTGAGATTACAAAGGAAACTCAGGAAGCAGAAAGACAAATCTTTCATGAAAAGAGTCTGACTGATTTGAAGACTCTTGAGCTTCAGGCTGAGATTCTCAAGAAGAAGACAGAAAGGGATAATGTAGAAACTAATGCGAGGGTTGAAATCCAGCCACTTCTTGATGCTATTGCTAAGGCAGAGCTTGATAGAAAGAAGGCAGAGGATAAGAGAAAGATTGATAGAGTCAAGGAGCAGAGTGAGATTATTACAGAAGCACATACCAAACGTATGGCTACCATTACACCAGATTTGGTTGCGGCTATTAACAACCTTGGTGATAAGCAGTTGGCTCAGGCATTGGTGGAAAATCTTCCAAAGGCAACAGGTGATTCTGGAGCAATCTTTGGAATTGGTGCTTTGAAGAATGTCATCCAGATGGTAGCTGGTACCAAGATGGAAAAGACTTTGAGAGATATCGCATCCAAGGTTGAAAGTGTTGATATCGATCCAGACAAGACACCAAGATACAATGAAGAGGACTGATCGTTAAATGACTAAATGATTAAGGAAGTCCCGAGAGGGGCTTCCTTTTTCTTAGGAGTAAAGATGAAGTTTACATTTTTTTGGCAAGATAAGTACCTGACGCAATGGAGTACTTCACCGTTCGCTGACTTGAGTGGTTTGATGTATAACTGTGCTGAGCAGTACATGATGGCCCAGAAAGCATTACTTTTTGGTGATGGTGAGACATTCAAGAAGATTATGTCAACTACTTCTCCAAGAGAGCAAAAAGACCTGGGAAGACAAGTAAAGAACTTCAATCAGACTATTTGGGATACCTATTCCACGATGATAGTGCTTGATGGAAACTTACTAAAGTTCAGCCAAAATGAAAAGCATAGAGAAGCTTTACTAAGCACAGGAGATACGATACTTGTAGAAGCTTCTCCATATGACCGAGTTTGGGGAATAGGTCTAAGAAAGGAAGACCCAAGAGCTAATGATATGTCCCAGTGGCAAGGTCAAAATAGATTGGGTTTTGTGCTTACACATTGTCGTGAATTAATAAAGGATGAGATGCCTCACAATCAGAATTCATAAATTTATATTTTTTGAAGAAAACTATTGACAATCTTCTCTCCATACATTATATTATAGATGAATGGAGGAGATTTCAATGAAAACCGTTATCAGATGTATGCTTGTCACTGCTTCGTTTTTTATGATTGTAGGTAATCTGGACGGGAAGTGGCAAGCACTAACTGCCTCAATACTTTTCTTCTCAGCCAACCTAATGGCTCTGATCTACAACCAAATCAAAAGAAAGGAATCGAAATGATTCTCCGTATGATGCTTGGAAAAAAGTTCTTCGAAGATTGTCTCAAAGAACAAAATGATTGTAAGCGTGCTCTTGAGGAGAATAAGGTTTCACTCAAAAAAATGAAAGAAGCCGCTGAAAGGTGTAGCCAACTTACTGACTTGTTTCTTTTTGTCTTCAATGATGAAAAGAAGGCAATGGAGTGCCTCGAGCTTTATAATTCCTTTTTGGAATTTGTGGACAAATACCAGAAATGCGTTGATAATTATGTTGGGCTTATTTTGGACTATGATGAAATGATGGATGTCTGAAATTAGGTATTGACATTTCTTCTGACATCCATTATATTATATGTAGAAAGGAAATCGATATGGATATGCTTTTCAACAAAGCGGAAGTAATCGGAACAGTCATTCAGGTCAGCTTTCACACAAATCTGGTCTGTAAGTACCGTTGTTGGTACTTTCCTAAAAAGCTCTGTAAGATTCCAGAGGTTGGTGATTGCGTCGAGACAAACGAAAGAACTCTCAGAGTGTGTGATATCATACACAAACAGCTTGAAGATGGTACACCATATCTTAGTGTTGAGTTGGTTTCCCGATGAAATACGGAATCGATATCCACGGAGTGGCAGATACCAAGAAGTTGTTCTTCGCACGATTTAGCGAAAGAGCAATCGCAAACGGGCACGAAGTTCATATTATTACCGGAAACATGAGAACTCCAGAGATTGAAAAAGAGCTTAGTGGATATGGAATTGAGTTCACCCACTTCTTCAGTGTATCGGATACTCTTTTGGCTGATGGAAAAGAAACTCACTGGACTTCGCCAAACGATCATTGGTTCAAAGCTGAAGAATGGAACAAGGCCAAAGCAGATTACTGTAAGGAAAATAAAATCGATTTACATTTTGATGACTCGAATGATTATGGAAAATATTTTGAAACACCATACGTGAAGGTTGTAATATGAAACCAGTATCAGAAAAATTCGTTCTTTACGATAACGCATTTGAGATGGCTGTTGTCGAAGAAGAGAATGACGAAGGAATTGTAGGCTGGTGCGAGCTTTTCAGACAAGACAAGTTCATCGTTGAGACTATAAGGGATATGATTAGCAACATTGATAACCATCACGGTAAAAGAATAGCCCGGATGTTCACATATTTTAAGAAGCAATCTTTGGTTCATCTTGGAGAATGTGTTCTTGCCGGAAGATTCAAGTACGAGTACAGAGACACAGAACTTTAGATTGGAGTAAAAAATGCTTACAGATGATTACGACTTCAGGAAAAAGATCGCCAATGAATGTGTTGTTGGTGGCAAGCTCGACTTAGAGATGTACGAGAAAAGACTAAAGATGATTGAGTCAAAAAATAAAGCTATCGCCGATTTCGTGAGGGAGATGAGGAATAGAAACCTTGACGATATCGAAGTTGATATGCTTGTAAGGGAACTTATTACTCAACACAGAACTCACCAGCAAAACATTATGAGAAATCTTTACAATGCTCTGAAGAAGTATTCCGAGACTTCTGGGACTGACGACAGGAATAAGAGTTCTGTCGAATGGGCTAAAAAGGCTACCAAAGAAGAGCATCACTTTCCTTTTATATAAGGAGTATCCATATGTTTTTAGAAGATGATAAGTTTATGAAGCGTCTAAATGGAGACTACATTATAAAGAGCCTTCTCTCGACCGATCTTTACAAGCTTACTATGCTTCAGGTATTCTTTAGAGAGTTCCCTGACGCAACGGCAAAGTACAGATTCAAGTGTAGAAACGAAGGAGTTAACCTTCTTGAGTTCAAAGAAGAGATATGTGAAGAAATTGAATTTCTCTGCGATCTACACTTTACTGATGAAGAGCTTGAATATCTCAGTAATATTCGATTCTTTACTCCTTCCTTCATCAACTATCTGGAAGATTTTAGGCTAAAGCTCAGATACATAGATGTCAAAGAGAAGGACGGTAATCTCGATATTGTTATGGAGGGTCCTCTCACAGGAGTAAGCCCTTTTGAAATCTATGTTCTGAAGATTGTCCACGAAGTATATAGTCGCAATGTCAATCCAATGACACCTGAACTGGAGCAAGAGGGAAAGAACAGACTGATAAGAAAGATCAACAACTTCAAAGCATTCATAACATCAGAGGGCTTCAAACCAGTAATAGTTGACTTTGGTGGAAGAAGGGCATACTCGACAGAATGGCACGAGTATATTGTAAGGAACCTTGCTAAGCACGGTGTCATTGTTGGAACAAGTGATGTTGACCTTGCTCGAAGAATTGGTATCAAACCAATAGGGACATTCGCGCATGAGTTTATTCAGAGTTTCCAAGGTCTTAATATTTGTCCTGTTATGGAAAGTCAGGTAGAAGCTTTTCAATGCTGGGCTGATGTTTATAGGGGTGACCTTGGAATAGCATTGAGTGATACTCTTGGTGATGCTAAGTTCCTCATTGACTTTGACCCATATTTTGCCAAGCTCTTTGATGGTGTTAGGCACGACAGTGGTGATCCGTTTGTGTGGGGTGATATGATGATTAGCCACTATAAGGCATTTGTCATTGAGCCAACAACAAAAACTCTTGTGTTTAGTGATGGACTTGACTTTGACAAGATGTTTAGCTTGGCTCTTCACTTTCAAGGAAAGATCAAGACTTCGTTTGGGATAGGGACAAATCTCACAAATGACTTAGGAATACCAGCACTTCAAAATGTAATCAAACAGGTTGAGTGTAACGGAAATCCAACAGCAAAGCTTAGTAACAATCCAGCGAAGACTATGTGTGAGGATGAACAATATTTGAGTTATCTTAGAAGTAGACTAAACAATCTTTAATCTTATCAAAGGAGTTGACGTATGAAAAAGCGTCTTGTTATGTTGTTGATGGTGTCTTGTTTTCTTATCTCTATGGTTGGTTGTGGAGGAGAAGTAAATTTGTCTTTGATTAATATGGCTAAACAATCATTAGGCAATTCTTTGACAGAAACCGAAGAACAATCAGAAGAAACAAAAGAAGAAATTGAAGATGCTTATACGCAAATGAAGAGATATATTTCTGAAGAAAATCTTGCCGATCGGAATATTATAAGGCTTGAATCTCGTTTAGATAGTATAAAGTCTAAACACAAATCATTGGTTAGGACTGTCAATAAATGTAAATCAGATGGAAACCACCTTTTCAAATTGCTTACAAGGAGAGCCAACGAAAACAAAACTGAAAATTTGAGAAATATCTTGAAAGACAAGATAAGAGATAAACAAGAACAATTTGAAACTCAGATCGATATCGCAGAAGATGTATGTGAAAAAGTCGATCAGTCAGTTCAGAAGTACGATGATTTGGTCGGATATTTCCAGGTCAATAAAGGATTGGATGGTGTAGATAAAATTATCGAAGAAATCGATGGAGCAATTCAATCTGGAAATATTTTGAATAAAAAGATAGACGTGTTTGTCAAAACTGGTATGAGTATGATTGATGATTTGTGATTACAATATGGGGAGGACTTCGATCCTTCCCTAACATCTTATGTGTAAGACTAAGAAAAAGAGTTGAAGAAAACTATTGACAATGACTTCGTAATTGATTATATTATATGTATGAGAGAAAACAAAGACATATTCGAGATTGATGGTAATGTCGTGGTTTGTACCAACGTCAGTGGAAAGAAAGATACTATCACTAAGAATAGTTGTTCTTGTGCTGGGTTTGGCTTTCGTAAGAACTGCCGTCATTTCACAGAAGCTAAGAGTCTCGGAATGCTGGACAAGATTGAAAACAAAGCTACAAAAAATTCCACAAACAAACGTAGTGCGCATCCTCAGCTTATAGAGTTCAGAAAGAAGGCAATCAAAGCATTCATAGAATCGAATGGACTTGAGGCTCCACAGTCACTAATAAATGTCGTTGAGCCTTACGTTACAAGCACTATGAAGCCTAAGAGATTTCTTGAGATTGTGAGAAGACTTTTAGAAGTTCGCAAAGAAAACTCTTGACAATGACTGTGTAATTGATTATATTATATATGTAATCAAAAGAAAGGATTCCCAATGGCAAGATCAATGCTAACTAACGACAAAGTCCGCGATGAGATTAACGGACTCATTGAAATGTTCAAGGAGCCTGAGTCTCTTGAGACAATCGCAAAGTCAATGTTTCGTCGTGGTCAAGATATCCCTTCCGACAACTGGTCGATCCTCAACCGTCTCATTATGATGCGTCATGGTTCGATGGACGCAAGAGGTCCGAAGACTTGGTTCAAAATTGGGCGTAAGGTAATGAAGGGTGGCTCATTCTGTATCATTGCTCCAAAGATGTTTCAGATTCCTGAGAAGGATGAAAACGGAAATCCTATTCTTGACAGTAACGGAAAGGAAAAGAAAAAGGTAATTCTGGTTGGCTTCAAACCAATTCCCGTCTGGCCTGTTGAGAAGACTGAGGGTAAGGAAGTCGACTACAAGATGGACAAGGATTTGCCTGAGTTCATGTGTAAGGAAGTTGCCGAAAAGTGGGGTATCAAGGTCAAGCAGACTTTCGATAACCCATCATTCTATGCTTACTTTTCTCCTGAAAAAGGAGAAATCGTTATGGCGACTGATAACCAGCAAACATTTTTTCACGAATTAGCGCATTGCGCGGACGCTAAAGTTCAGGGAAAAATCAAGACTGGTCAGGACGAAGTCCAGGAGATCGTCGCAGAGTTCGGAGCTTCTGTACTTATGAGAATGTTTGGGCTAAAGGCAGGAACCAAGAATACCTATGAGTATGTCAAGAAGTACGCAGACAATCTCAGTAAGGACCCAATCGATGCCGTGATTCCTCTTGTTAGTAGGATTAGTAAAGTAATCGAGCTTATTCTCAAAGAGAGCGAAAATCTTCAAAAGTAAGAAAGGATTAGATATGCTTACCTTCATTATGTGGTGTGCCATTTGTTTGTTCTTCCTTCGCAGAGTAATGGATATGATAGGAGACATGGTGAGAGCTTTTGATAGGTCAGACAATGAAGGAGAATTTGTGGGTGCTATGTTAGGAATTATTATTGGTCAAGGTCTCGACTGGATTTTCGCCATCTTCGCAATCAGGTACATTTTCAATTCAGTAATTTGACACATCAACAATAAATAGAATACAATGTTTGACTGTGAGCCTACTTGGCAAGAAAAGAAATCTGACAGAAAGAACAAGGTTGATAATATAAGACACTTCAAAATTGTTCATGTCTGTATGTGTTGTGGAAGAAAGATTGAAACATTCTGGGACAATAATCACGAACTTGACGGAAGGTGGATGGCTTTTGGTGTTGAGTTCAGTGATTTATTCAATTGCTTTGTAGCATGGCCCAATAAGGTTTTGTGTAATTGGTGCTTTGGTACTGGAGAATGGAAGAAGAGAGGATTGAATCTGAAGTTCAAATAGGATTGTCATTATGAGAACGTACAAGTATCCGAGAACATTTCATCTCCCTTGGTCTCCGGGAGCAACCAAT
>CAZOXV010000004.1:0-18029 GCA_964583935.1 uncultured Methanosarcinales archaeon
CCTTATGTTGTTTGAAACACTAGCAAGAGAGCTAGCAATATCCTTACTAACCTTTAGTTCTTCTGATGTTTCTTTGGTATTTTTTTGGGTTTCTTTTAGAGACTTTGTAGATTCTGTGAGGTTTCTGACACTCATACCTATTTGAGTATTGTATCTTCTTAGTATGCTGAGTTCTGATGTTTGTTTTGAAAGACCTTCCAATACTTCTTTGTCCTTTTTAGCTACAGACTTTTGGTTCTCGTAAAAACCCTGGTTGACTTCAATAAACTTCTCAAGAAGTAAACTAAATCCTTCTATTGCCGTTGTATGTTTCACAAGAATAGCCGTCTGCCATACAGCGTAAAAAACAACCAATATTATCAAAGCAATTAAAATCCAAGTTACCATTTGAAATCATTCTCCTGTAAATTGTCAAAAACCTTGTATTTTAGAGGAACATATCCTAATTTTTTTAGTTCGTTATAAACGATAGAATGTCTGAGTCCTTCTCCACCAGAACAATAGAAACTCAAATAGTCTTCTCCCATATCTCTTATTTCAGCAACGAACCTTCCAGCATATCTCCAAGTACACGAGTATATATCGTTTGTAGATTTGTTTATCCATTTGGTATTACATAAAGATGCGTAAAGTTTTTGAGCAAATGAGTCATCATCCTTTACTCTATTAGTAAGATTTTCCTTTACTACATCTTTGAATCCCTTTGATGTTTTGTCAATTTTAATCAAACGAACTGATGGCATTATTCACTTCCTTGGTTTTCAACGTACTCAATGTATTTTTTAGACCATTTTTCCATCTTTTCAGGGCTTTTAACAAGATCATCTAATGTCTGTTGTAGTTTATTCTGGATACTGTCAAAGTCCAGAATGTCAAGTTCTCTATACATTTTGTAAAGAGAAACATTTACATAAGTCCAAGTTTGTTGAAGTCCGCTTCTGAAAATTTCTATATCTCTTCCGTTTTCAATATCATTAGGAGCATTGGCAGACTTTTTAGAATTCCTCTCTATAACAGCCCCATACACAGCGAACATTATTAACAAAATGAGACATTGGACTATAAAAATAGCAATCATCATACAATCATCCACCTTTGTCAATATTTATAAAAACAAAAAAAGACGGTTCGGTCCTATTGGAACCAAACCGCCTTTCATTTCTTACACACTTAAGAAGGTACAACTATGTTGTACTTCTCAAGCTTCTTGAGCATGATGCCAAGTGGAGTGAAGTCCTCAGCACTCATGATTGCCTCAAGAATGCTTGGGGAGAAACCTGACACAAGTCCAACGTCCTTATGTGCTACTGTTGATGGTGAACCAGCATATCCTGCTGTGTTCCAGTAAATGACCTTTGGACGGTCATATCCAGCAGCTTCCCACTTAGCAAGGCAACGCTCAACTTCTGTCTTGTCTCCACCATCAGCACCCTGGTGGAACTGCATATCCGAGACAATAAGTAGCATGTTTGGAACCTGTTCGTTGGTTGCTCCAAACATAGTTGCGTGATTTAGCAACATGTCAAGTGCCTTGTCAACTCTGGTAGAACCAACAGCACCATCGAATACTCCAAGATTGCTGTAGTACGAGTACATTCTATCAGTGCGACCCATTGGGTTTTTACCCTTTCCGTAAGCTTCCGAGAAGGTGTGACCCTTCCAGTCTGTCAACTTCGACTCTGAGCAGAACTGAATGAACTTACGGTGGAATGGACTTTCTGCTGGGATTCTGTCCGAGCAGTAAAGAGCCAACGAAGTCGAGACATGCCATGCATGGACAGTTCCACCAACAACCGATAACATTGAGCCAGATGTATCACAGATAACCATGATACGAAGCTTGCTGTCACCAAGCCAGTTTGGAAGAGCATCGAACTGAGCATCTGCGATCTCACTGTCACCATTCATCACAGTACGTGTAAGATCATGTGGGAAAACAACAGATGCGTTAATCTTCGCCTCGCCCTTCTTCACCTTTTCCTTGAACTTAGCGAAACGAGATTCGTCGTGCTTACTGAATGCATTCGTATAACGAGACATTGCTACAGAAGGAACATGAGGGTACTCAATCTCATTCCAGTTGTTAGAGCACATCTTACGCTCAACAACATTCTTTCGACCTTGTGCAAGAAGCCTACGAAATTCACCAATGTCACTTACGACATTATCCTTACGGAGAGCCTTCAGTACATTTGTGTCCTTACGGTCTGCCCACTTACAAGCAAGACCATCCTTCTTCGCAATTGCCTTTGCCCACATCTCTGCGGCAACCTTTTCAGCAACCGTTCCGTTCAATGCTCGAAGGTCATCCCAACGACCATACTCAGGAATAAGTCCAAGGTTTGCCTGAACCCATCTTGGGTCAGTCTCTGCCAACCACTTTACACATTCGCGGAATGCTGAACGGTTTCCTGCTCCGCCACGGCAATCACGAAGCCAGAACAAAAGCTTTACAGCAAGTTCGTGGTTTCCGCTAAACCAGACATTCTTAAAAAGCTCAAGAGCGGATGTTTCGTTTCCGTAGTAAGCCTTCTTTGTCTTGGTTGTGTAAAGGGAACCTGCCTTGGAGAAGAACTCAACTCCGTGGTCAAGTGAGTGGTCATACTGAACTGCGCCTTCATTTGTGCGTGCCTTAGCCATGTGGGCCTCCTGTACGATAAGGTTACAGATTGGATTTGGTTCCTTTTGCAGAGGTATTACTGCTGTATCCAATCTTCAAAACTTAAAAAAATTCAATACCCGTAAAATGTAGATAAAAACAGGGTGATTTTTCTTGGTTTCTTTTTTATAGAAAGATAGAAAATGTTTGCTGAACTCACCCTTCATTTTATTTCTTGTTTGTAGAAACTATTTATATGAAATATATCATATTACCGATTGATTGTCAATATTTTTTGTCAACAGGGTGGTTGAAGATTTCGTATTTAGGGGAACGACACCTTCAAACAACCCCTGGTTCTGGCCGAGTCAACATTTCAGTTGCAGGGCTTGAAACCTATTTCATGGTTACGATTACTCGTATAATGGTTTGCAGGACTCACCCTTCATGACAAAAATTTTGAGCTTTTCAGAGTAGTAAGAATATTTCTTTTAGGACTAATATTCATAATGTTCAAAAGTCCACACAGTCTCTTTCCCTCTGACCGTGACCAAGAAGAGGCAGTTTTCATTAGAATGTGAAATTGTTTGCCGAACCTACTCTTCTAAAAACTCCATGTATCAAAGAACAATTATAATATAACATTTTCCAACAAGATTGTCAATGATTTTTTATAAAGTTCACAGGCAGAACTTAGGTTAATTATTTGATTTTGACTTCAATTTCTTTTGGCTTCTTTTCAGGAGCCACAGGGATTTTTATAGTTAGTAATCCCTTGTCAAGTTCTGCTTCTGTTTTTGTAATGTCTAGCTTATCAGAAACTCTCCAAGCAAAGTTGAATGACTTCTTGGTGATACCACGATAAGCACACCTTTCGTCATTTGAACCACTATTGTTTGTGTGAGATACCTTTAGCACATCTCCAGAAATATCAATCTTGATATCTGGCTTGTCAAGACCGACTGCGGCAATATCAATCTGAATTCCTTCTTCGGTTTCGTAAATGTCTACTGGATAGTTAATTTTCTTTAGTGATGGAACTGGACTAAACCAATCCTCTCCAAAGAAATCTTTGAAGAATACGTCGTTGAAAAGTGATGGAATATTTCTGTTGGGATTAACTAAGTAGTTCATAGTAACCTCCTTAGATGGTTAAAATGTTACAGAATCCATTAGGTATTCTGCGGTTCTGCCTGTGAACCTTTTCTACTACCTATTTATATTGAATATATCATTTTCTTAGAAAAATGTCAAATATTTTTTTCACATATTTAAATCTCTCTCAACATCAATGGCTTTCTGCCACGCGGACCAAGCTACTTCAACAGTAGGACCTTCTAATCCATATTCATTTATAAATTTCTGAAAGTAGTCTTGATGATACTTATATTGAACGGCTCTATCTAGTTCTGAAGTTTCTTCTGGAGAAATTTCTTCTTCATATTCTTCACTAAGTAATCCATTTGCTTTGTTGAAATATCTTTTTCTTAAATCCATTTTTATATCTCCTTTATTACTCTGGAAGAGGACCAACAGCATCTTTAATTGCGTTGGCTAAAGCTGGGTCCTCTTCTACCAAAACATTAATAAGTTCGGCAAGAACATCATAAGAACCATTCTCTTTTACAAGCTTATACAAGTTCTGTCTCAATCGAACGTTTTCTTGTCCAACATATTCTTCTTCATTTAAAAAACTGTTGGCTCCGTTAATATAACTTTCTCTTTTCATTTTTATCTCCTTAAATATCGATATTTAATTTTCTTACAACGTCCTCTGCTCTAAAAGTAGCAATAGGCTCTTTAGATAGTGCGTCTACTAACTTATTCTTGGCGTATTCGTCATCGTTAGCAATATTTAGATTATTTCTCAAGGCATCCATAAAAACCTTTTGAGACTCCTCATCAAGATTATCAAAGTATACTTGTACCTGAGTATCCTGACCTTGTTCTGGTTCTTCTTCAATATCGGGTTCTTCACCCTCTGGAGCATCAGGAAAATCAACTTCGTCTTCGTCCTCTTCCTGCTCCCAGAGCAATCTACCAATGAGATCGCTAGCTGCTTTTACTTCTTCATCCAATCTTCTTTTTCTCATATTGTCTCCCTTTTATTCTGGAGCTTCGGCAGCTTTTTCCAGATTATACTTATTTATCAAATCATATTTGTCAACAATATTCTTACCTTTATCATCATAAGCAATGTAGTACTTGTCGTCTACTTTGCTCTGGTACACAAAAATAGTTCCATTGTTGTTTGTTATGTATCTCCAACCGTTCTTAACATTCTTGGACTTGACTTCATTTGGTTTCGTTTGAAGCTCGTCCTTTATATCAAAGTAAAGCTTTCCATATGCGTCGACTTGCTCTTTAGAAGGTTTTTCGCCATTATCTACTTTATCTTCCTTTTTTGGTTCCTTCTCTTCACCACCGGACTTCTTCTCTTTGTATTGTTCTATTTCTCTTTCAAGCTCGTTCTTCAAATCGTCACTTGGTTCTCCGTCTTTATCAACAGCTATTAAGTCATCCGTAAACTTCTTGATAGGAGCACTACCCTTTATTATGTTACCATTCTTATCGACTCTGTACCATTCTCCAGCCTTTCCACCTTTCTTAGGAGAACCGATGGTAACTGCCTTCTTACCGTCGATGACAAGACCTTTTACTTCCTTCAAAACTTCTTCATTGAATATATCGAGCAAATTAAGAGATTTATTAGATGCTGCTAGTCTTCTTATTTTATCTACCTCTGGAGCAATATCGTTAAACTTCTCTCTGTCAATCTCTATTTTGTGTTTGACGCCAACATCAACCTTCTTCTTTTTCTTTTGTTCGCCCTTTATCACGTCTGAAAGATTCCAAACATTTCCAGCCTTCTGAGCTGACAACCAAGACTTGAAGATCATTCCAAGTCCGCCTTGTTTTTCTTTAGCAGCAAAGAACTTCTGACCAGGACCATCAATACCAACATAGTATCTATCATCACCTTCATCATCCTTAATGTGGTAAAGAATAATCGCTCCACCATTGTTTAGTCTAAAAACAGCAGTGGACTCTACATCTTCGAATTCGTCAAAAGCCTCTGGAGCATTTTCATCCTTGAACTTTCCTTCAAAAAGGTCCTTTACAAAGAACTTCTTGTTTTTGTTTTTCGGATTGTTGTAGTTGGCTGTAACTCTTCCAAACAAGTTCTGGAATCCCTTTTGACTTACTTCGTAAGTATCGTATTGCTGTGGTTGAATCTTTCTCTTTGTAGAACCGGCAATTTTTCTGACGAAGTTAGAAGCGTTTCTTGGGTCAAAGTCCTTCCAATGACCAGCAAGCCAACCTAAGCCCAAAAACTCGTTAATCTGTTCTTCTTCTGTAAAATAATGATTTTCAAAGTTCATTTTCTTCTCCAAGTTTATTATAAGTCATCTATTGTTCCGGGTCTCCAAAAGATAGATGTCTTGTCTGGTTTGGTTCTCCAGAAAGAAAGCAATCCTATATTCTCTGCCCAGTTATATGATTCTTTTCCATCAAAAGCTATGAATGCGTTTTCTCCATCACCAGTATCAACCAGATAAACTTTATTACCATCATTATCAGAGTATTTATATCCTTTGTAACCTTCTGGTGAAAAGTACCTACTTCTTGTAAAGAGATTTCTAAACTGATATGTAGCACCCTTCACAGCACCACCAGTTCTACCATTTCCCCATATTTTCACAAGGTTTTCATATTCGTCTATGGATATATCCATAATACCAACTTCTTTGTACTCTTCTTCGTCTTCTGGTTCTTCTTCTACTTTTTCAATGGATTTAGATATCTTTCTGAATTCTTCAGATGGTGATTCTGGTCTTGATCTTGTTCCGATCTTCTTACTTTCTGCGGCGTCTGCTGATATTTGTTGAACTGTTGTTCCGAGGTTTGTTCTGAGGAAATCATTGCCTTTGCTATTTGTTGATATATATCTTCTTACTATTCCCTGGTCGTCTTCAGTAGTAACAAATGCTATTCTCGTTCCATTACTCAATTCGTAAACTATGCTAGCAATAGGCATTCCGTCTAAAATATCAAGTCCACTGTCAACTTCTCCTTCGTAAACGTTCTTTACGTAGATTCCACTTGGCTTGGCTTTCTTTACATTGGTTTTTCTTTTGGTCCTTGGTTTACTTGAAGACTTGAAGAAATCTACAACATCCCTTCTTATGGACTCTTTTATTTTATTGAACGAGCTTTGTGTAGCTGGTACAACAATTTTATATTTGCCTTTACCAAGGTCAATTCCAACCTTTCTCTTCTTCAAAATATTAGATGTGAATGCTCTTTTTATATCAGAAGTTATTTTTTCTGATATGTAGTAATGTTCACTAAAGGTTTGCATCTCTCTTCCTTATTGAAGGATTAGGGAATTTAATCCCCTAATCCTGTTTTAGTTCTACGTTCCAATAAATCCAATCACGCCACTTCTTATTATTTATAACTCTTGACATTCCTTTCATTCTGTTGAGGATTCCAGAGCTAAAGTCATTAGCTATAAGTGGTGCGTATGGCTTCTGAATAAGCTTCATTCCTGCTTCACTTGGAGTCTTGTTGTCCTTCTTGGCGTTACATTGTAAGCAGCAACAAACAATGTTTTGCCAAACAGTCTTTCCACCACGAGACTTAGGAATAACGTGGTCAAATGTAAAGCTATTTCGGGAAACTGGTTCTCCGCAGTACATACACTTACCACCATCTCTGTAGTAAACATTCTGTCTGGTAAAAGACTCGAAGAACTTTATTTGCTTCTTAGGGCTAACAAAGTCAAGAAGTCTAATAACAGCAGGCATCTCCATAGCAGTTTTCCAGGACTCAAGCTTTTCGTCGTAAATTGAGCGGACGAATGTATCATTGACACCAAATTCTGGTTTCTCAAAACGGTTACCAGTATGAAGAATTTTGTCCTCATACGTGTCCAGAATTTCTGCCTTCTTCTTTGTCCACAGGTCTACTGCTTCCTCCCAGTCAATAATGTCAACTGGCATATAAGCTGAGTTTAGCTTTAAAACTTCTCCTGCCATCTTTGGGCTCCTTTCTTATAAAAACATTTTTCTGAACTCTTTAAAGTCCACATTTTCACCCAACGAAAACTTAAGCTTAGGATTTATGTTTACTCCTAACTCTGACAAAAAGTCTCTACACAACAAAACAGGAGATAATTGTCCTGGTCTGTCGTCAAGTGTAAACAATATATTCTTATGCAAAGTTCCGTTAAATTCCACATCAAATTTTACAGTTGGTCTTTTCTCGGTGTAATCTCTTATAGCACCAACATTAACGTCAACCAAACCTTGCAATTTCTTTACGACCTTTTTTCCTTCGGTTCTGAAAGAAACTATATCATCAATTATTTTGATGTCTTTAGCATCAAGCACATTATACATTCCGTTTCCTGTATCTGCCTTAGCATCTACCCTTATACCTATTTCTGGAAATGTCATCTTTTCCAAGTATCCTATTTCCTTACATTGTTTCTTCCAATTGTTTTTGTCAGAAACATAGTCCATAAGTTTCTCTATGACATTTATTCCAGTTGCTTTCTCCATTCCTTTACTTCCAGGAGAAACGTTGACCTCTATTACCAATGGTTTACCGTTGACAACCATGTGGTCAACACCACAAAAGAAAGCGCCACAAACCTTAGCAGAGTCCAATACAATCTTTTCTTCTTCCTTTGAAAGAGAATACGGCTCTACATTTCCACCAAGTGAGTAGTTGCTTCTAAAGTCTCCATCAATTTTACTTCTTTTCATAGATGAAATTATCTTTCCATCCAACACAATCGTTCTGACATCAAAGTCACAGTCAAGGAACTCCTGAAGTAAAAGTTGTGCTCTATGCTTCCAAAGAGATTGTAGAACACCAACTAAACTTTCCTTGGAGTCTATTCTACTAACTCCAATGCCAGCGCTTCCTCTTAGTGTTTTTACTATTACTGGAAACTGACCTCCTATTTTTCTAAGAGCTTCTTCTATTTCTTTAGAATTTGAGACGAGACTAGTCCTCGGAACAGGGACACCACCAACCTTGAGTTTGACAGTCGTATTGTATTTGTTAGCACAAAGAGATATTGAGTCTTTGCTGTTTATAACAAATACACCCTTCGACTCAAGATATGTCAAAAAGGAAGAAATAGAATTATCGTGAATTACTGAACCCCTAATAACAACTATTGTATTCTCTGGTTCCAACTCAATCACACTCTTATTCTTGACATCCCTGATTATTATATTGGGACTATCCTGGTCAAAGTCAGAAACATATGAAGAACCAGGTATCAGAATAGGATAAAATGGAAACCCTCTTCTTTCACAAGCGTTCTTGAGCTTCTTAGCAGAAGGATATAGTCCTTCTCTGTCCTTAGGATTTCTCTCTGTCAATGCTATGACATTGATACTTTTGTCCTTCTTTTTATCTATGTAATCCTTTAGCACTTCTATTATTCCTTGTGATTATAAAACAACTATTTATCATAGTTATTTATATTTTTTATCCCAATCACTAATTCTATTCATCAACTTAGAGTAGTTGATTGAAGACCTCCAACCCTTCTCTAAATTGTTTTCATATAGCATTAGTTTACAGTTTGCCGGATGTCTGATGATCCTAGGAGGAATGTCTCTTTTCCAACCATAGCTTATTGATAGCATGTGGTCTCTCGAAACTCCATTAGGATTGTCTTTGTTATACCAACCAAAAATTTCAATCAATTTTAGGTCAAACTCATTAGGATACTCTTCAAGCTTGAACCTAAATCTACACATCCTACTATACTCTTTATATGTCAGTTTACTAGTTCTCTTTCTTCTTGGTATCTTTTGTCTTGAGAATTTTCTTTTCTTCAAATTCAACTTCCTTATGGAAGTCAACTTAATTTCATCTCAATTAGAACTCAATGAACTCAGTTATAACTCCATTCTCATCCTCAATCTTGTTATCGGATACAGCATAACTGTCAATCCTCTTCCTAGATTTTTCAACATATTCTTCGTTGATTTCAAGTCCTATAAAGTTCCTCCTTGTTCTCTTTGCCTGAATTGCTGTTGTTCCTGATCCAGAGAAAGGATCGAGTATAACATCACCTTCGTTAGACCAGCTCATTATATGTCCATACGCAAGTTCTGAAGGAAACACAGCAGGATGCCAATTCCATTCTGTTATATCTCCACCGGCAGATTGCTCAAGGTTAACTTCCCATACATTGTATCTTATTCCAAACTCACCAAGAGAGTACTTGAAAGAGTCACATACGACAAGCTTATCATCTGTTTCTCTCTTGTTTTTCACCTTTGCCCATCTTTTCTTTGGATCAAATCCTTTGTTCTTTCTGTCCTTGATGAGATTTATTGTCTTAGGCTTTCCCTTTGACATAACGAACATATACTCAAAACATTGGTGGTACCTTAGAGCATCTGGAAACCTTACGCCCGGTTTCTTGTAGATCATCGTATCGTGAATGTTGAAACCAACTTCCTGAAAGTAAAGCGCCTGTCTAAATGAATTTCCTGTTTCTGTTGAACCACCGCCAAATCCATCTACTGTTTGGTCATTCACAACCCAAACAACAACTCCACCCATTTTAGTTACTCTGAATAACTGTTGAGCAAGCTCTTCGAAAGGAAACGAGTAATTTCCAATCAGTTTTTGTTTTGTATTGAGTTTTTTGTTGTAGTTTCTTATGCCGTCATAGGGTGGAGAAGTAACAGTAAGATCGATACATTCATCTGGAAATTTAGATAAGGTTTCAACATTACTTCCAAGAACAACATCATTCAAACAACTTTCAAAAAAATCTACAGATTCCATTTATCCTCCTTTAAACACTTTATCAATAATTATAATATTTTCATTTTAGATTGTCAACATTTTCTTCACGTTTAAAGAAGTGAACTAACTGTTTTCCATCCATCAATCTTATTCCTGTGACTTTATCTACTTTTGTATATTTTTTACCATCAGCCTGAAATTCCTCACCAAGTCCGATCTTATCGAATGTTGTAGTCATTTGGTCCTCCTGTTAGTTCTGGAACACTGACGTTAAGATTGTCTTCAAACCATCTTGCTACTATTCTTCTATGACAAAACTTATCAGGTGCTTCCCAACATAACAAAAGAGAATACCTACCCAGCTCCTCAAAAACTTCTTCAGGGTCAAGAGTGGCTAGAATATCACAAGCATATCTCTCAGTATACTCGTGTACGTTTTTTGTTCTTTTGTATTCTGAATATATTTGCCAAGTTGGTGCTAGTGGTAGATATTCTCTACCTCTATAGAAGTCTGGTGGTTTTGCCGCTATAGAAACAGCATTTGGAAGATTACTGGATATTGCAAAGTATGACGTTTGCATTCAACCTCTTTTTTTTGTTGTGAATTGGCGGAGGGCACGGGACTCGAACCCGCAAAGGTTTTTACACCCCAGATGCTTTCCAAGCATCTCCCTTTCCATTCGGATACCCTCCGTTACAACTATTTATATGGCGGAAGAGGAGGGACTCGAACCCTCATGGGATTTTTCACCCAATACACTTTTCGAGAGTGCTTGACTATTCCCCTCTGTCAACTCTTCCATTATTACCTTCTTTGATTGATGTCTTGCTGATTTTTTACTGTACTTGTTTTCCAAGTCTTTTTCCCACCAATTGACATATCCTTTTGGTGGATGATTATCCTGATAGTTGTGATGTTTTGGTTTTCTACCATAAGGCTTCATGCGGCACCTCTCAAATCATCCAAAAGTTCAAACTCTGATGCGACGAACTCATGGTCCTTCAACTCTTGTAATGTAAGCGGATCAAACCCTTCTCTTCTTGGGTTTCCACACATACTACAACTACATCTTTTTGTGGTGTTTCCTAATATTCTGGAGTTTATATACATCCATTCATCTTTGTTTCCATTTGTCCAGTACCAACCTTCTTGTAGTCCTTTTGCTCTTCTGTAACCTTTTGTCTTCTCGATCACTCTACGTTCGTATTTGTTACTTGGATGCATACAAACTCCTCTGAAATTTGGTACCCCAGGCAGGACTCCAACCTGCACATCCTCTATGGGATAGTTGGGCTTAAACCAACCGTGTCTTGCATTCCACCACTGGGGCAAATTTGGTACCGAAGGAGGGATTTGAACCCTCAATCCACGAAGGCAACAGGTTTTGAATCTGTCGTGTATTCCAATTCCACCACTTCGGCGCATAGTTTTCAAAACTTTCAAGTATAATAGTTAGTCTATCAATGTATTATTTTCCAAGTCTTCTTCCTGGACCTCTTCTTGGTGGTACTGAAGAATTTGTACAATTTCCACGACCTCCCCCAGTTCTAGCTCCTCGCCCTTCTGGTCCTGTTCCATCTCTATTAGGCATAATACACTCATTTGCTTAGGTATATAAATTGGCGGAGGCTAGAGGGATCGAACCTCTAAGGCATTTCTGCTCGCCGGTTTTCAAGACCGATTCCGTCGCCATCCATCGGATTGAGCCTCCAAAATTTTATTACTTTTCCTCAACTGCGTAAATATCGTTGTCAGTCAAAACGATTTGTGTTGGGTTTCCTGCGTCATCAAACTCAACACCCATGCCACTGTTCTTCAAAAACAAAACTGTCTGTCCAACTTCTACGTCCATTGGAATTCTTGTTGCGTTCTGATAATGGCCCTTTCCAACAGACAATACCTTACCCTTGTAATAAGGTGTTGGCTTATTTGGAACGAAAAGACCCGACTTTGTAATCTTTTCTTCATTGTCTTCAATAAGTTCAACGATCAATTTGTTGTACAACGGTGTCAACATAAGCATACTCCTTTACTTAGATTCAACATACTTTCTAACTTTGGTCTTCTCTTTCCAAGAAAGACCCTTCCACGAATTCTTCAACTCTTTGTATTTATCCTCATCACCATCTGAAGCTTTTCTGAGAAGCTTTACTGCTTTCCCTCTCATAGAATCCTCCTTATAAACTGTTCAAGACTTTTCTTGTTATTTCAAAATCATTCTTTATTTTAGAAAGCCTGTCTCTGAAATATTCCAAAACTTCTATCTTAGAGCTTTCTGATTTCTCATATTTACTTATTAGAGAATCATTAGCTATTATTTCACTTTCAATCTGTTCAACATAAAGCTCTAATCTCTCTCTGAGTGATGCTTCGTATACTCTTTTCATATAACTCTCAGTTAAAATTGGTGAGGTAGACAGGATTTGAACCTGCGATATTCTGATTGGCAATCAGACCCAGTTGACCAGGCTGTGGCACTACCTCATTTTTCATCTGTAAATTTTATAACATTCAAGTTGCTCTTCTCTATAAAGAGCTTCTTGCTGTCTTTCCAAGTTAGCATATACTGAGAATCGTTTTCCCACAATCCAATACAGTTTTCAGTTTTCTGAGAACCATATTTCTCCTGCCACGTAACAACTATTCCATCTGGATTTATATGAACTAAATTCCACTTTGGATTGTCAATGTTCTTGTCATCTTTTGATGATCCCCAGTTAGATTTATTCATAATTTCTCCAGATTAAATATGGTGCCCGTTGGTGGAATTGAACCACCGACCTTTTGTACGTCAAACAAATGTTCTTCCACTGAACTAAACGGGCATATTATATTCTATCATTTTTGTTTATCTTTGTCAACATATTTTTGAATTCTGGTTTATGTGGAAGCATACAATCGGAACAATCCTTCACAATCTCGATCATTGTTCTTATGTATTTAGGTTCTCCACCGAAATTTTCACAAGCTCTGTCATACAAAGGACATTTACAAAACTCACAACTAAACCCCACACAAGGATTGTCATGGCAAGGGTAAAACTCACAGCAATTTGCCATAGAAACTAACTCCTTATTCATTTTCAATTATTTATAAAACAGGATAGATAGTGTGCCGTCCACACGGCATCTTCCCCATAATGGCGGGGAAGATAGGAGTCGAACCTATTTTTGTTTGTTTTGCAGAAGCTATCCTCCATTTACAAATAGAAATTGGTAGGGGTGGTGGGATTTGAACCCACGTTTTCAACGTACCGCTACAGTTATACTGCTTATAAGACAGCACTGGTACACCCCTATATGTGAAGATTGTTCCTGTACCCGGGATTCTGTCATTGAAGACGTACATTTATCTAATGCCACTAACCCGACTATCACTGAGTTGCTCACCCTCTAAGTCTGTTTGTGTTACTACCTAGGTAGTGCAAATGACTGTTCAGTTCACTCCAGACTTCTTCGAGATGTCTGTGTCAGGATTTGAACCTGTTACCAACACCCGCCATACTGATTTGTTTTTTAGGTGCAGTCTCCTACCGTGAGCAAAGTAGTCCCGAAGTTCCTCCCCTGGCTACAAGAGCCTCAGGCGTACGTCCAGAACAATCTCAAAGAACATTGGTAGCGGGGGTTGGATTTGAACCAACGTTTCGCAATCGCGACTTGGTTATGAGCCAAGTGAGTAGCCACTACTCTACCCCGCAGTAAATTTGGTACCCCTACAAGGAATCGAACCTTGACCTTCAGGTTTAGGAAACCTGTGCGCTTTCCATTACACCATAGGGGCATAAATTGGCTGAGGTGGAAGGGTTCGAACCTCCGACTTCCTGGTTCAGAGCCAGGCGTTCTTCCGCTGAACTACACCCCAATAATGGCACCCCGACCAGGACTCGAACCTGGAACCCTTTAGGTTAGGGTATATATTTTATGTTCTAAAATTAATTTAACTTTGTAACCATGTTTTTTATATGCTTTAAACTTATCTTTCATATTTTGTTCATCAAAAGTAAATTTACTTTTAATTTCTACAATTTCATTTGTGTTTGCTAAATAAAAATCAGGAATAGCAATCCTTTGTTTTTGTAATTGTGAGTCCCAGTAAACTATTCTTAGTTTTTCCATTTCATAATCAATCTTAATTTTATCTAAATATTTGGCATAATCAAGTTCATAAGAACTTCTATAGAAAACTTTTTTACCTTTCCAAGTTGTATGCCAACCATGTTTATACTTGGGATTAGAAATTAACTTTAAATTTCCATTTAAAATTGCGTTCAATGAAGCTTCAGATAAACTCCTTTTTCGAATATCCAAAACATCTAAAATCTTATTAAAATTTCCAACATGGCTATGTTTATATTTTTTAGCTAATTCTAAACTGCTTAAATGGTTATCAATATAATCCTCTTTTAGTAAATTAACTATTTTATCAAATTCTTCATAAACTTTAATTGTTCCAATTACGTTTTTATCAAAACCAAAATATTTTATTAATGCTGGTAATATCCTAGACTTTTTACAAATATCTTTTCTTAAACATTTATGAAGCCCGCAAATTTTACATAAATGAATTTTTTCTTTACAATCTTTACATTTACAAAGTTTGTCACTAGCTCTTTTATTAACTTCAATTTCTTTTCCACAACTAATACATTGGACAATTTTAGTTCCAATTTTATTCTGACTTCTCGAAAACTTCCTAGCACAATCTTTACTACAAAATCGTCCATCGCTCCATTTACTGTATTTTTCAGTAAATTCTTTTTTACAATACTCACATTTCATAATTCGTACCCTCCTCATATAAAAGTATATATATATATAAAAGTTAGGTACGAATTTTAAAAATAAATTTGGCGCGCCTGGTAGGACTCAAACCTACAACACTTCGCTTAGAAGGCGAATTTTCTATTCAATTGAAATACAGGCGCTTAAAAATTTGGTACTCCTACGGGGAGTCGAACCCCGGTTACATGGCTGAGAACCACGCGTCCTAACCACTGGACGATAGGAGCAAAAAAATTACTTTTCAACCTTTGGAACTATTCTTCCTTCAAACTTATCTCCATCAAGCACTCCATGAAAGATTGGGATATTGTTACCAATTTTTCTTGCTTCATCTCTTGCTTGGTTCAATCTTTCAAAAGGTCCTACGTATTTATCATTGTTTACAACAAAGAAACCCTGTTCTGTACTCATGTCCATGCTCCATTTCCAAAGCTACATTCATCATCACGTTCTCTTACTAATTCTTCGATCCATTTGTCTCTCAAAGTATTTCTACAATTCCAACAATAAGGCAAAGCTTTATGAAAAACAAAATGTACATTGACTTTACCAGGAACGACTTCTCCACATTCAACACATTTTACAAAGTACTTCATTCGCTGTTTCCTTGTCAATCTCTTCCTTATACTTACGTATATATCTCATTAGGAAAATAGCCTTGTCATCTCTCTTGAAAGTAGCATTTCCAATTTCCTTCTTGTCATGTACGGGTACAGGAAACAGGAAACCATTATCAGTCTTGTACCACATTTCACCATCTCTGTAATATTCAAAATGTACTTGCTGATCCTTAACAAGGTCTATCATTTTCATAATGGACTCCTTCGATATTAATTATAATGGCGGGACCGACGAGATTTGAACTCGCATTTTCCACATTGACAGTGTGGTGCTCTACCAGTTGAGCTACAGCCCCGAAAAATTGTGGACGATGTGTGACGACTTGGCATCACTGACACAAATACGCCTTTGTGTCCCATCTCAATATCAGCGTTATGTGCGTGACAACTGATATTACATCGACCAATAAATGGTACCTCTGAAAGGACTTGAACCCTTAACTCTTCGTTCGTAGCGAAGTATGATTTCCTGTTTCACCACAGAGGCAAAAATTGGTACCCGGTAGAGGATTCGAACCTCTGATCCCTTGCTTGTAAGGCAAGTGCCTTCTACCGCTCGGCCAACCGGGCATATATTTGGTACCGGGAGAGAGATTCGAACTCTCAGGTGACACTGGTTCTAAACCAGCCGCATATGCCATTCTGCTACCCCGGCGTTTTATCAAATGGTGCTGTCGGGGAGACTCGAACTCCCACACCCGTTACGGGCATATGGCCCTCAACCATACGTGTCTACCATTCCACCACGACAGCAAATTAAGTACCCCCGGAAGGATTCGAACCTTCGACCAATTGGTTAAGAGCCAACCACTCTAGCCGCTGAGTTACGGAGGCATAAAACAGAGTGATATTTTAGCTTGTTAGATTATAAGTCCAATGCTTTAGTTGTTTTGCTGAAATCACTCTTCATTACTATATATAATATAACATATTTTATGTAAATTGTCAATGGCACCCGTGGTAGGATTCGAACCTACATTCTCAGTTCCAATTACCTTTACTGAGGTAGAAGCTCAGCAGGACTACACGGGCATAAATCTAAAGCTCCTGAGAGGAATCGAACCCCCACCTTTTGAGTAAAAATCAAATGATAAGAATTTTAATTTGCTGAAATTATCCTTCATTTATCTTGTTTACTTATGGAGCTGGAGATGGGAATTGAACCCACGGTCTTCACCTTACCAAGGTGGTGCTTTACCGACTAAGCTACCCCAGCATATTTACAAAATGGAGCTAGTGGAGGGATTCGAACCCCCGTGTGAGACAGTGCTCAACCGGATTACAAAACCGGTGCAATCGACCAACTATGCGACACTAGCATATTAAATTTGGCGGAGGGTACAGGATTCGAACCTGTGCTGGGATATCCCAGGCCATTGCTTAGCAGGCAAGCGCGATACCAGACTCCGCCAACCCTCCATTTTAAATCAGAATGGACTTTTGCTTTACTTGTGCTCTACCAGTTGAGCTACCCTCCCATAATGGCGGAAGGGGCAGGACTTGAACCTACAACATCAAGTTGGACTTAGCGTTAATTGCTGTAGCCATTCTTCCTTTATTTTCAAAGACTCGAAAATTTGGTCGTAGCCCAGGGAATCGAACCCTGTTGAGACTGGATATGAGCCAGCTTAAGATGCCAACCTTCCGACTACGAAAAATCGTTCTATAGGATATATTTGGTGGAGACGGTGGGAGTCCAACCCACCAAAAAAACCTTGCAAGGGTTTCTCGCCTGCCCGACTGTTCGTCCCCATTATCTCACAGGATGATTTTTTCTCTTTTACCATAAAGAATTTTGAGATTGCTGAACTCATCCTTTTGAGTTATTTACAAAAAATGGTCGGGATGGAGGGATTCGAACCCCCGGCGACTCGGACCCAAACCGAGCGCTCTGGCCAGACTGAGCTACATCCCGATGGTAGCGACGACCGGATTTGAACCGGTGATTTTCACATTGAAAGTGTGATGGATTAGACCACTATCCTACGCCGCCATTGATATCTATAATATAATACATTCAAGAGTCTTTGTCAAGTCCTTTCTTCATTTTTTCTTCTTCAAGCATCTTCATTGTGAATCTCGATTCAGCTATAACATCATAGTAACTGTCATCCACAAATCCTTCAAGAAGGCTAATGATCCTCATTACTCTTTCTATTTTTCTGTCTTCCATTTGTCGAGTTCCTTATATAACAATATCAGCAAAAGGTTTTAGCTTCTCGACTTCCTTACATTCCATT
>CAZOXV010000004.1:18129-19494 GCA_964583935.1 uncultured Methanosarcinales archaeon
TTATATAACAATATCAGCAAAAGGTTTTAGCTTCTCGACTTCCTTACATTCCATTTCAACAACTTTTGCCCTGAAGTCGCTTGTCTCGTTTTCTTTCTTCCTTTTGTTTCTGAAGTCAAATGTCGATTTTGGGTCTGTGTTTCCAATATGTATTCTAACATCAGAACAAATCTTATTATGACATCCATACAAACCCTCAAAAATCAAAATGTCACAATTAGACTTATCTATGCTTGCCTGTATAATAGCAGTAGAGAACTTTGACATTATGAAGAAATGTATGTTATTATATAGTGGATTTTTGAATGTTTCAAAAGTCCACCAAAGTCTCTTCCAATCCCATTCATCTGAGCCAACTAAATTCAAGTTTTCTTTTCTCACATCATTTCTTATATGCCAAGGTGTTTTGTAATAATCATCACCAGAAATAACGTGACATTGCTTACCCGAATTTATAAAGTATTCTGCTAACTTGAATGACGTTTCTGACTTCCTAGTTCCAGAAATTCCACCTATCGAAATTATAGCTTTCTTCAGTAAAATCTTCTTGTCAAGTCTGTCAATTATTCTTTTAGCATTTTTCTCACTAACACTATCCCAAACTAAATAATCTCCAAACATAATCTTTCCTTTTTTTCTTGAAAGAGTGTTAAAAATCATCGCACTCTTATTTAGGGATTTGAAATGGTGCAGCCTTTGGGAATCGAACCCAACTCTTCACGGGCTTCAACCGAACGCTTCTCCAGTATAGCTTAGACGGCATAAAATTATGGTGGCTGCTCTGGGAATCGAACCCAGTTCTTCGGATTTTCAGTCCGCCGCATTGACCACAATTGCTTAACAGCCATAAAATATTGGTACTCCTACGGGGAGTCGAACCCCGGTTACAGGACTGAAAACCCTGTGTCCTAGCCACTAGACGATAGGAGCATAAATTGGTACTGCGCCTGGGATTTGAACCCAGAATCACTTGTGTATCAGACAAGCGGCTTCACCAGATTTGCCTAACGCAGTATAAAATTCAGGATGGTTAGTTTGATGGATTTGAACCATCTAAGCTGTCGATTAGAAGTCGATGCTGTTATCCAAAAGGAATTTGCTGAAACCATCCTTCTCTTATTTACAAAAATGGAGCACCCGGTGGGATTCGAACCCACGCCCTCAATGGGGTCATACAGTTTTGCAGACTGCGGCCTTAAATCCACTTGGCTACGGATGCATATTAACTTTACTTTTGAACTATAACATACTTTATGTTAGTTGTCAATAAGTATGTTAGAAAATTTGGGGTGACATTTCGGACCCGACCCGAACCCTACAGCTTCACAGGCTGCAATGCTTCCAACTACACCAATGTCACCATAA
>CAZOXV010000005.1:0-19288 GCA_964583935.1 uncultured Methanosarcinales archaeon
CCCATCGTCTTCTTTGCATCCCTGCCAGTCCTGGAAATCCTGCCAAATAACCCTTTGAAAAAACCCTTGGATTCCTTCTTTGGCGCGTCTTCTGAAACACCTTGTGCGTAGAGATCTTCTGAATCATACCCACTAGATGTCTCGCCATACCTTTCCATACCAGATCGCTGTGCGGGCTCCTGGGTTCCTACAGTATTACCATAATCAGAATCTTCATGTGATTTAGGGTCTTTCTTGTTATTATTTTTTGAACTTGAAGAAAGCCGCCTTATTTTTGACTGGCGTCTTGCCTCATCTATACTAGCAGATATCTTTTTATGCGTATTTCTAACATGATGATTTATCCGATTAGAGATGTGTTTTGTTGTCTTCGATACATGCTTAGAAACATGATGAACAACGCCTTTCCTAGGCTTCAATTCTTTCTTATCTATATCCTCATGAGACAGCTCTGGATATCTCATATCAAATTCTTTCATTGAATTTGACAAACCCTTTTTCTTTGAAGAATTATTAGAAGATGAGTTCTTTAATTCTAAGTCCATACTTCTTATTCTTTCTCTTATCTTTGATAGGGCAGTTCTTTGCTCATCTAAATCAAGAGAATAATCCAGATAACCATCATTGGAAACATCAACTTCATCATGTAAACTTTTGCTTTTTTTACTTCTATTTGCAACTTTACTTCTATTTGCAACCTTTCGTACTTTTTGGGATTTCGTTGCTTTTGCTCGAGAAGGCTTTGAAGTTTTGACCTTGGATTTCTTACTATTACCGCTATTTGAGGTTATATCTGATGCCATATCTGATGTTATTCTTGTGAGATGAGAAGAAGAGAAACTAGATTCAGGTTCACTATCATCCACTGAAGAAGCACTAGCAGAATCCTTGCTGGAATTCCGGCTTATTGATGAAAACGAATTAAGAGAAGAAAGCATATTATCAGGTGTCTTGGAGGATTTAATCAATTCTGCAAGAACTTCATTTTTGGCAGCAAACTTAATCCAGTTGTAGAAATCATTCTTGGAATCATTAACATGTGCAAAGAAAGTCGATGTATCTTTATTTTTAAGAAACTGTTTCAAATCAGATATGTTTTTGAGAACAGAGCCATTAGACAAATAGAAATACTTATCCTCTGGAACATTATCCGACTCTATGATGAACCCTCACCTTCACTAACGCTTATCCAATAACTACAACTCATCACCGTCTTCAAAGACTCTTGAAGATTGAAGAGGTGAAACAGTACTAGTTCCAGTAGCTTTGAGATTCGCGCTGTCATCGCTACCGTCAGAAATAATGATTTCTTCGTTTATATTATTTGCGTTTGACAACGATGAATTATCAGAACTTAAACTATCACCAAGAGAAAGACGCTGAGTCATATCAGATATTATGTTCATATAGCTAATAAATGAATCATATGGAGTATTGTAAGGACTAAAGTAATTATGCACCATCCCGTCATTCATCTTTTTGGTTGACATATAATAAAAATGATCACTAGTTGTAAGTTTTCTCCAGGTTTCTATTAGTGCAGAATCACCAGATTCTTTAACTGCCTTCTCTAGCTTATATATCTCAGAGGTGGCATTATCCTGCATCTTATTGCCTGTCCAAGCACTCATGTCCCTCTCAGCATCAGCCCAAGATATTGTTTCATTAACATCCAACTCCATAACAGGCTCAAACTGTTCTATAATCTCAGAAGGCGTCACAAAAGAAACACCTTTAGATTTAAATTGTGAAGGCAGGGCCTGAAAAAAATCAAAAATACCAGTTTCTTCCGAATGGTGTTCACCGAGCGTCTCATAATCCATGAACAAATTGACACTATTACCATCCTCTGAAGAGATTGCATCCACAAATTTCTCTGAGGTCATGGGCCATTGGCTCCATTTTTTATCCGAGAATCTGAATGCTATATCATCAGAAAACTTGAAGTTCTTCATTATTAGTCCGATTTGTTTTGTGCCAGCTGGTTTGTATAAAAAATTAGGTGAACGCCAACCAAGAACCTTATCAGAACCTTCAGACAACACGCCTGTAAAACCCATATTTTCTGCATAAGCTGCAATAGAATTATTATAGACTAACTCAGTATTTCTGAAAATTTTGGGTCTCATACCAAAAAGCGACTCAATTGCTTCAGCGTGCTTCTTAACCTGAAAATCAAACTCTTTCTCAGAGAAAACACTTGCAAGAGAATGATAATATGTCTCAGCAAGAAATTCCACACATCCTGTTGATGCTAACTCCTTGAAAGAATCAATAACCTCAGGAGCATATGCTTTAAACTGCTCCAAAGCAGTGCCTGTTATACTATAAGAAATCTTAAAGTCGCCTTGTGATTCATTAATCAATTTCAGCATAAGTTTATTTGCAGGAAGATAGCATTTTCCTGCGATTCTCTCACATAACTCCTTATTTGCCTTTTCATCGAAATAATCGCTTTCCTTGCCTATGTCGAGAAATCTGAACTTTTTCATCCTGAACGGTTGATGAACCTGAAAATAAAGACAAACATTTACCACACAAACCACCTTCAAACATATAACGTATTAATACTAACCATGCGCTACCCAACTTTATGCTAATATTATAACCAACCCATACAAATATTATAAATAACCAACTTATAGTAATATTATAATAATATATAATATGAACCTAACTATAATCACATACTGGTCCAACCGGAGAGATTATTATGAGCAGATTTCATGTTTCCATCCTTATATGAATTCAAAACAGAATTATATACAGACACACATTTTTCTGCAGGCTTATCCCAATTAAACGTATGAACTTCCGTAAAACCATTCTCTGCCAATGTATCTTGTAAAGGCTGATAGTTAACTATTGCAATCATCTTTTCTGCCATCTCATCAACATCCCAAAAATCGATCTTCATTGCATGTTTAACTACCTCAGAGACTCCTGACGTTTTTGATATCAAAACAGGAGTGTTATTCCTCATTGCCTCGAGAGGTGTTATACCAAAAGGCTCTGAAACAGAAGGCATAACGTATAAATCAGCCATACTATACAATCTGTCTATGTCAGGACCAGTTACCCAACCTGCAAAGAGAACTTTATCACCTATACCTAGATCAGCAGCAAGGTCAACCATGGCACCTTCCATGTCTCCTGTTCCCGCGAAAACAAACTTGACTTTCTTATCAGGAATTAGATCAATAACTTTTTTAGCAGCGCGAAGAAAATATTCTGGGCCCTTCTGCATGGTTATCCTTCCCAAAAATAGTATGACTTTCTCATCGCTGGCGATCTTAAGTTTTTTCTTATCAAACTTATTGGTGTTAAAATCAACAGCGTTATGAACCACCTCAACCTTAGATGGCTCGATACCGTATGACCCTACAATCCTCTCCTTGGTAAGGTTACTAACAGCCATTATCTTATCAGCAGCATGCATACCCATTCTTTCAATATCATAGACTTTTTGATTGCAACCATTTCCACCAGTTCTGTCAAATTCCGTTGCATGAACGTGAATCACCATTGGCTTACCACTAACCTTTTTAGCCTCAACAGCAGCAGGAAAAGTCATCCAATCGTGTGCGTGAATAATATCGTGGTCTTCCAGAGCAGAAAGGAGTTTTGCCTTGCTGGCATACCGGTAAACTTCAGAGTACAAATCTTTTCCGTACAAATCATCAGAACCGTCATAGTCCTCATCCTTTCTTATGAATTGTTTATACTCTGAAAGTTTAGAAGCATATTCTGCAGATGTTATGTAAGGTACAAGAAGGGATTCAATCTCTAGAAATTTGACACAAGATTCGTCCAAATAAAAACTGTCCGCAACAAGAAGCTCTACGTGGTCAGATTTTGCGCCTTTGGGAGCTTTAGGAAGAACAAAAGTTACATCTATATTGTTGTTTCTAAGTCCACGCGTAAGACCAAAACACGCAGTGCCAAGGCCCCCTTTATTGAATGGTGGAAACTCCCATCCAAACATCAATACTTTCATTCTTATATACCGCTCTTAACTAATCCTAACACCAAAGCGACGCACGTTGACGGAAGACTAAACAAAACTAGTAAAACCCTCCGTTGATTACTAAATGTTCATGCGTTTGCTGATATTTAAATGTTTTTAAAAAAGAACCATCAGTTCATATTTAGACAAAAAAAAACAGAAAAAGACACAAAATTTATAAACATAATAATATATTGACACATATGACCGAGACAGGATATAAAAACGACCAATTAAGACAAAATATAGACAAAAGAATTGGAGAAAAAGAGAAGTTAATTCTGACAGAACTTGTAAAAAATCCGCGAATATCCGATAACATGATTAGCAAGAAGACTGGCATCCCAGTCAAAACTGTAAACAGAAAAAGGAATTACTTGGAGAAGAAGAGACTTATTGGGTATTCCACATATATCAATAATTTCGAAACAGGAACAGGGAGATTCAACGCAACGTCAATGTACACAATAAGATTTAAATTTGGGATAACAAAGGAACAAATAAAGTCAGTTATAATTAGTGATAGGTTCAGGACACATAGGGCCATAGTGAAACACATACTTTTTGATTTTGTTGGAGAAAAAGAGGGCTCTGCCACATATACCGTAATCATAATTAGCAGGGCTGCTTCAGATTTGATTGAAATTCTAAACGCAGAAATTGTTCCATTTTTCAAAGGGCTTGAGAATAATCCAATCTTGAAAATAGAAGAAAACACAGTTGGTTTTTTCAACAAAACAGGCCATAACAATTACGTCAGCTGGTTTTTTTCTGGTGAGAAATCAAAAGAACTAAAAGACAACGAGATATACATATTTGACTAGATGCAAAGGAACATTAAGTGTGTAGCGCATATCAAAATGGACAGCAAAGCCATTCTGAAAATAATAAAATTTATCATGTTTATAGTTCTTATTCTGTCACTTCTACAAACAACTAAAGCTCTAGATGATGAGCCAAAGATGGTTTTTAATAATTGGGTTGCACCCTACAGATCCATAAGCATACTTGGGGAGGACTTCTATCTCGCAGATGTTAGTAAAGACCCAAGCATGCTTGTTATAGAAGCAAGAAACAGCGATGAGGACAAAATTATACTAAGAGAAAATCAAGCACAAGCCTTCCAAGGTTATCTTTTTGAGACCAAGGCGCACAGGTTTGATCTTGATAAGATTCATATAAAAGGAGAAGATGGAATGCCATGGTATGGAGAAATAATGAACAGTAGCAGGAAAATATTACACTCATACCATCTACAAGCAAAGCTCATTAAGCCAATTCTGGAATTCAATAGAACAATAAACGACAAACACGCAAGCAGACTCCACAAAAACAATATAGAAGTAGATATTAACGCACCAATCAAAATAAGATTAAACATAATGAATCACGGTATAGCAGAAGTAGATTTTAGGCATAAAGAACACATCCCGAACAGTTTTGAAATCTTAAATTATAGTTCAGATGATTTGGATATTTTTACAGGAGAAGATAAAAAAGGAAGGTTTATTGAGTTAAGAGGTAAGACAAAAGAACTCAATAGTATGGAATACACATTATACACAGATAATGATTCAGAGTTCACATTTGATTCAGAAGCACAGCTTGAATACAACGACAGAACACACGTTTTTGGAGAAAGAAACATAACACAATTAGTTGCTACTTCTAGCATCAGTATCTGGGGCGGATTTCATAACGGAAGAGGATACTTAGCCAAAGAAACGCAAAAAGAGATAGGAGAACAACAACCATATGGCGTTATTATTGAGAATGAGAGAGAAGAAGAAATTAAAGATGTATCAATAACAATAGAGTTCCCAGACAATAATCCTTTCGTATACTACAATGGACGACGATTATCAAAAAACAAGTTCCAAGAGATTTTCGATCTGGGGATAGATGAAAAAAAAGTGTTTGCGTTCAACATATCAATATTCGACACAGGAGTCTATGAAATCCCTGCAACAATTATAACAAACGTCAATGACAAAGAGAAAATAGAGAGAGTAGAAACAAAGGCAAATATAGTCTTCTATCCCCTAGAACCCAACATAATATTCAATACAACAAAAGAAAATAGAGTTACGGATGCAACAATATATCTTATGAATAGCAATAAGAAAGACGAATTCAGAAATCTAAAGATCACAGTTATCTCAAATTTTGGTGAAGAAACAGATCAATATGAATATGATTTCGGCGATATATCAATAAATTCTCTGCTTCTTATAAATAGGTTCTCTGAAAAGATAAGAAACTCTACTAAGGATTATATCAAAGTTAAAGGGAGCTTCAATACAGCTTACGGAGAGACCATTAATTTCTCATCACGCATAAGCCCAGAAGAAGGGTACAAGCGAGATTATTATAAAAGGATGAAAGAGATAGTAAACAAAGGAAATCTTGATCTAAGATACGAAAATCTAGTGATTGAAAGTGAAATGCCAAAATTTGTCAAGGGATTACTCTTGATAACAGGTATGGTTGTTAATGAAGAAAGCGGCGCAAATATCTACATTCTTCCAATAATTATACTAATAGTATTCATTATTATTCAGACAATCATAGCTAAACGTAACGATAAATAGAAATATAAAACAGGAAACATACCCCGAACAATAAAATGGAGAATGAAAGACAGGACGAAGAAGAAATTGGATACCCGGTGAAATTTGAGGAGCTAAATTCTTTCATAGAAAGATGTTTCCTTGAAGAACCAGGACCTGGTACAACTCCTGCACAAAGGGACAACGATGAAAAGACCATCGGATATATAGTGCCCTGCGATAGTTATGAAACTTCTGGATACTGTGCAGCATGGGCATACAAAAGAATTGCTGAAACCTCTTTTAAGGATGTTTACATCATAATAAGCCATAATGATAGCCGAGAAAGCAAAGTAATCCTAAGCGATTGGGATAGCCCTCTAGGTGTCGTCAGAACATATCACTCTTTAGGTGAAGAGCTCAATAAACTGACGAATATTTCAATAAGCAAGGCTGATAAAGAAAAAGATAAATTGATTCAGAGACAGATCCCCTTACTTCAATATGCATCAAGGGACAAGCTTAACTCTTTGAGAGTTCTATGTATCTCGCTGGGGAAAGGAATAGAAAAAGAACAAATATACACTCTATCCAGTGCACTTAAGAGAATATTAAAAGAACAAAACAAAGAAGCCACATTCATATGTGCATCGAACTTAGTTCATTATGGTGAAAGATTTGGATATGTCCCTTTTGTTTACAACATCAAAGAGAGTATAGAAGATCTAGATTACCATGCAATAGAGATAATCGAACAAAAGGATGAGAGTGAATTCGTAAGTTTTGTCGAGAAAGAAAGGACAACAATATATGGATACAAAGCTATCGCACTTTTTCTATGCCTTGTAGATAAATCAACCCAGAATAAGATGCTTGAATACTATAAATCAGATATTTTCAATAAAAGAAAAAGAGTAGAGGAGTCAGTAAGCTACCTTTCTTATGAATTTCTATAAGGCTAAATCCAAGAGAGTTTTTCAATGAAAAGCTTTAAATAAAAAGACACAATTCTCGGCATTACTATAAAGGAGTGAATTTTCAAAAGAGAAAAAGCACGACGCTCCTTGTAAAAACACAATCGTGTACAAATCCAAAAGAAGTTATCACGGGGGATCATCATGGATAAAGCTCAATTTGAAAGTCTAAACAAATCGCTAAAGAAAGCGTTCTCATCTGTAGCTGATGATGTGGGAAGGCTACGAAAAAGAGATACTGAGATAAGGGAAGAACTTCTTAAGATATCAGACAAGATTAATGATAAGATTGCAAAAGACGAGTTCTATAGGATTGTAAGACGACTTGATGAAGATATGAAAGAGACAATCCACAAGGATCACCTAGATAGTGCTGAACAAAAATTAAAACTAATTCTCAAAGATGCTACAGACGACTACGAGAAAAAATTCAAAAAACTCGAGGATAAATTTAAAGACGTACGCGAGGAAAATAATAAGTTCAACTCTGAAGTGGATAAAAAAGTTAAAGAAATTAAAAACGAATTCTCAAAAACTGAGAACTTGAAAAAAGAGGTCAAAGAAGTTTCTAAGATAAAAAAATCTCTTACAAACCTTGATGAGAGATATGCACAGCAGAGCAAAATGGAAAGTTGCTTTGATGAAATTGATGAATTATACGAACTTGTAGAGAACATAGAATCAGCATCACCAAGAAAGGAGGACTTAGAAGCGTTCAAAAAAGAGATTTTTGATAAACTCAAAAAATTCGAGGACAGAATAAAGGATGCAGAAGAGGTTGAGGATGAGTTAATCAAGAAGACCAAAGATTTCTATTCTCTTGAAAAACAGTTTGATGCAATGAAAAAAGAATTTGCATTAATCAAACAAGATATAAAGAAAGTTGATAATACTAAAGAGATAAACCAAGTCCATCTGGAACTTCTAAAAGAGATAGGAAAACTTGACACAAGAACGACTACACAGAAAGAACGGATGAAGGACTTAAATGACAAGCTAACAGATGTAGTAAAAGTTGTTAATAAGGAAAGCTCGGTAAAACAGAAATCTATACCAGCAAATAAATTTGATGAGAATTTCTACGATTCCAAAAATGTTAAATCAAAGATAAGAAAGCTGGAAAAAAAGACAGATACTCCAAAAGAAACTGTGAGCGATGGTAAAACATTCTGGCAGAAAGTAGTAGACTGGTTTACAGAGGAAATAGAAGAAGAAGATCTCAAGGAAGAACCAAAGAAAAAAAAAGAAAAACCATCTAAAAAAACGTCGAACAGTAAATCAAGAAAAGTCCAAAAAAAATCAATGGATAAAACAAAAAAGAACAAGAAAGATGACGAAAAAGAAGATGGAGATAAAGAGAAAAAGAAGAGCTTCCTAAAAAAAGTAGTCGATTGGTTTACAGAAGAAATCGAAGAGTAAACCTAAATTGTTTTTTTTTCTAGAATTTTTTTCTTGTACATCAAGATGACAAAGATAGGGAATAATATTAGCATTATTATACCCACTAATTCTATCGTACTAATAGATGGGGAGAATATATAATGCGAGACCACACTATCCATAATAAGCGTTTTCAGAACATATGCTTGATCAACCCCAAATATCTGTGGCAATCTTCCAGAATCTGCGCCTGAATCTGTCTTATAGGTAACAACCCATTCTTGGTCACGAGCAAGCGAAGGTATTTCCCAAAGACCTTTTTCAAGAGGAGTTTGAGTAATCTCAGAGAATAAATTTTCTTCCAATAGATGCTCTTTTATCACAATCTTGTCTAATGGAGCCTCGCCAAGATTCTTAATAGAGATAGTAACTTCAATCATGTCCTTGGGAAGTCTCCTAACATTTTTCTGGAGATAAAGCTTGACATTCGGTATAAATTGCCGTATTACTGGAGTACGAGAAGAGCTAACACTCCCTTCTTCAAAAACCGCTTCTGCCACTGGAAAATACTGCAGACCTACTGCAGACTCATCAACAAACTTAAGAGAATACTCAATAACACGCGAAGTATCCCTGTTAATGATGACTTCCCAAAACATATTCCCATCTTCATCTTGGTTGATAAAAGACTCATTAGAGGATTTATCCATTGAGTAGAACTCAAACCCATCGGGCACAGTATCACTAATCTTAACTGTTCGTGGAACAACGTCAAGGTTTGTTGTAATAATACTAACATTAATCACGTCACCTGGAGAAACTCTTGTTGGTTCAACAACCTTCCTCAAAAAAAGCTTTGTTGTAGCAAAAATATCTTTTTCGCGTTCTGAAGGAGGTTCAAGATCCTCATCATCCTTAGGAACCTCATCAAGATAGCTCTCGTCATATATATCAAGAGAAACATCTTCGAAAAGATCGACTAGTGTATTCGCAAGGTCATGATCAATTACAAACCAATAAACAGAATCCTCACGCATACCTTCACCTGAATCTTCAAATTCCCTAGACCAACGGTCACCACCGACTATTCTTATTTTATCTTCAAAAGTCCAAATCCTATTAGGATTATTAACATCATGGTCATCAGTTCTTAGAACCTGGATATTTTCAATATCATATTCAAGAGGTGTCGGGTTAGTAACTGAGACCTCAATGAAACGTGTTGGAACACCTCGAACAGTACCAATATCAGATTTCTCCAGATTTATCCACATATCCGATCTAAAATGTGCTCGTTCATCTTGAAGCAGATGAGCAAAAACAGAAACACCATGTGAAGAGTAATATTGTATGACATCCCTAGTCGTAATTCCATTCAAATTATAAGAGAAAGTTGTAGACTCAAAAGGTCCGAGGTGTGATATTTTCACACCCTTCTCAGTCATATAGCTAGTGGATGAGGGTTCAGAAAAAGAAAGAGTCCCAGGTATCATTGGCACCTCAATTGTGTAAATAGGAAAATCATTTTCATTGGTCACTGTGACATTTCCACTAACATCAACAACATAATATATACCGTAATAATCAAGAACAGAGCCTTTCTCTGTAATTTCTAGAGATACATCAGAAGCAAAGACACCAGAAGCTAATAGAAGAAATAGTACAAAAAATAAAGAAAAAAACCTACGCATCATCTATTCAATAATAAGTGCGAGATTAATAAATCTTAGCGTTTTTTCCTAGAATCTTTCTTAGAACGCTTCATATTCAGGAAGATAAAAAGAGCACCAAGGATAACAAGTACTGAAAGCCAGAATACGCTCACCATCCTAAAAGGCATTCGCGGAAACGGCAAGAGCGTATACTCTATAGCAAACTCACTGCCTGAGCCCCAATCAACTATCTTATACAAACTATCGGAAGAAATCTCAGCAGAAGGTGCATACGTTACACTATAACTTTTAGGAATGAAAAGGCGGGTATACCTATCCTTCACAGGTATTGTTGTTTCTTCGACAGGAAAAACAAGTTCACGGAAGAAAATTCCTCTCGGACTAAATTCTAAATCATATGATATTGAAAGAGGATATTCATAATCTGGAAGAAGTGGATTCCATATGTGAACAACAAGGTCAGAATAAGTATCATAAGTATTTACAGTAGACTCAACCTCATTATCATTATTCAAAGCAATAACATCTTTTATAATTGCTGGTTGAGTATTTTCACCACGCTGCTCATACATCCTAAAATTGATTTGGCCGGGTATAACTGGTGAAGGACCCACATTACGTATAAGAATCTCTTTCTCAACAGTAAGAACACCATCCTTCAAGAAATAAGAAGTCTCGTAGTCCTCAAAAACAATTGGATTCGTGGGATCTTGAGCAAAAACAGGAAAAGCAAAAACTAGTAAAGTAAATGCAAAAATAAAAAATATTCTGTTAAAATCCATTAGTACCCCTCGTTAAGGAAAATTATCTCCTAGTCCTTTTTCTTGGTAAGCACATAGTTTAGCACATTAATAGCAACAAGTGCAAACACAATAAGCACATACACACCCTCAGTGCTTCTCGAGACCATTGAAGAAAGTACAGATATCACTTCGCTGGAAGAACCACCATCAACAAGACGTGGGTCTAAACCTACGATGTATAAGTCAGATATTCTATACTCGCCTTCACCATCAACGACATAAGAGACATTCCATGTACTGTTAACTTCACCAACAGGAGCGAAAGATGCATTCTGTACTGTCCTTTGTGGCGGAATATCCCAATTGTAAGCCGTACCATCGAAAGAACCTGAAACAGCACTAGACTGAGTGAACGCTTCTGTAAAATCTCTTGCTGTGAAATTCACAGGAACAAAGTCATAAACAGTTACTGTCAAATCTCTAGGTGTATAACCTGGACCTCTATTCCAAACAAATAATGAAACATTATACTCATCTCCACCTATGTTTGTAACATTCTTTTCTATTTCAAGCCAATAACCATTAACAACATAGATGTACTTGAAATAATAGTCTTCTCCACTTTTCGTCTCAAAAACCCTTATTATCTGGTCATTTATGTCAGCGATATGGTGATAAGGAATCATCCAGACAATAGGCGGTGGAGCCAAAGTTGGATGAGAACCATCTGTATAATTGAAATACCACCTCTCGCCAAGATTATTGTAAGAGTTCCACCTATTTGATTCATTTACGACATCAGTAGGGAAATATCTCTCTTTCAAAACAGTCTTGTCATTAGGATTTTCTGTGCTAGTAACCCACAGACTTATCTTAGTAACGTTAAAATCAATAGGTGTTGAAGTAACAATAGAAGGTTCAACCTCCCAAATTACATCCCTATTCTCCTCGGTATCGGTTGGTCTATCTATCCTTTTTGTAAAGTTAAAACGCATATCTGCTCTAGCTTTTACATCATCAAGAGATATACCAGTAATAGTTCCAGGAGTCCTATAATTCAACTCTTCTTCAAGGAAAAGGTATGTTGAAGAGTTCGGCACAGTATCTGGAGCACAGACAGAGTAATTTATGTAGTACATATCACCGTGCGGTACTGTACCACCATTAACGCCCCAGTACCAAGTCTGATTATGCTCAGAAACATTATCAACGTTAGTATAGTCTCCGAACAAGTAGAGTTGGTCGAATGAAAAATTGCTTTCTGTACCATTCCATTCCACAGGCTGCATAGTCATCGTTATGTTAACATCGTACAAATCAAGCCCTTGTTCGAATTCGTTAGTAGCATTCTGAATTACTTGGAAACATTCACCAGCAAGAACCTTTGTATACTGGTCATGTATGTAGTCAGTATCAACATCGAGAGGAGGGTTTATCAAGCCTGTTGCATTATAAGTAAAAACAGACGACTCTCCTGGTCTTAACTCAGGAACGTGTACAATGACATAATCAGGATTAGGTGCCTGAATTATTGTTAGCTGATTTGCATCAATCTGCCAAGGATCATTAAAGGCGTATGTTCCATCGACCCAACCAATGACTTCACCATAGGAAGAGACTATTGGCTCATCCTCAAACGCAATAGCGTGAGGATCCTCATCCGCAGGATCTGCAAGGGCATAAGTTATCAGCTGCGTCTCAGTACTGAAATCGAGCACAAGATGTGTCCTGTTAATCCAGATGAAATCAGTTCTATTATCTCGATCCAAATCTTGATCTACAAATGGCTGTGGTGTTCTATTAATTGCACCATAAGTGACAGAAACATTCTCAGTTGTAAGACCAGAAGATTGTACACCATGTCTACCATTATAATGAGTAACATTGGTTGCCAGATTTGCGAGATTCTCTAGCTTTATCATAGTATCATACACAGGTTCTGTGCTTGGATTTGTTATATTGACAAAGCCTTCAATCAACGCAGCATAAACAGTTTCCTCAAGATAAAAGAATTCCGCAAAAGTCACATTCTGTGTGGCCTGCTCTGTTATTGTAATATTCAAATATGTATCCGCTGAAACGAAAGCGGGGAACAAAAGAAGCAACGCAATGAATAATATAATATATTTTCCTGAGACCATTTTCGAAATCAAAGTAAACCCTCACAATACTTATAGAAGGTTTTATTGCAAATCTCATATTTAAATGTTTCCATTGAAAAAAATATATCAGAGAATAAAGAGTGACAAAATATAAATAGAACATGAGATAGAATATGATTATGAAATTTCATGCTGCACTTCTTTTGATGCTTGTAATTCTAAGTACTTCAGTACTTTCTCTTTCCATATCACCAACGGAATTACAGATAAAAAATATAGACGTGGATAAAGACTATCAATTTATAGCTTTGATAGCGAATAGCCAAGAGGGGTTAGTCGATGTCGAGTTAAAAGCCAGTGAAAATGCAGTGGTGATTTCTCCTAACAAGTTCATGCTTAACAAAGGTGACAAAAGGAGTGTTAGAGTCGTTTTAGATACAAGAAGATTAGATTTGGATAAGGAAAGACTTGTGATTAACGCGTATGCAAACGGAATTCTGAGCGAAAATAGATTAATCATAAATCTGGATGAAACCAACGAGACAAAAATAACAGATGAAGAAACAGAGAAATCCACATTGATTGAAGATCCTGAGATTATGACTTTGATAATATATGGTCTCCTTTTTATTACTGCAATCATGATAATACTCATCTTTGTTCCTGAAATAAAGAAGAGCATAGACTCAGCAAAACTCAAAACCTTAGAAGCAGGTTCAAAAGCACATAAAAAGAAATTCAAGAAAATAAGTTCTAAGTTGGAAAAGAGAATAGACGTGACAGATAAAAGACTTAACAAACTAATTGAGGATGTTATTAAATTTCATGAAGAAGCACACAATTGGCTGAAAGAAAATACAGGTGGAAAATATGGGCTCGAATGAAGAAAAAGATTACGCAATAACAAAAATACAAGAATTCGAAAAGAGAATGACAAAGATAGAAGATAATGTTAACCTTCTCACTAACATATTTGAAGAGATATTAAAAGAATTTGAAAAAATAAAAAAAGAAATCAAAACTGTCGAATCAAAAAATGATTCTACTAAATAAAAAAATCAAAAATAAACAATAATCATGCCGCGTTCTTAGAGCCGACTTCCCTTCTTGAGAAAATCTTCATCATCATTATTCCTGCAGACATTACAATCAACAAGAGCCAAAGCCAGTATCCATTGAAAGGCATAACTGGAAGTGGTAATGACGAATATTCTACGAGAATAGACTCATCCTCATTATTAACAAATTCGCTCGGTATCTCTATAAGCACAGAATTTCCATCTATCTTTGATGTGCCTAGGTTAGAATAAGTTAACCTGTTATTTGCAGGAAATGAAACACTAAGCGCCATTTTTTCAATTTCAACATCAGGCTCACCAAAATTAAGGTTTAACTGCTTAAACATAAGACCTTGCGGATCAACCTCAGAGTTAAAATTCACTTCGACATTTAGCCTTTCAAGAGGATCTATGGGACGCCAGATTTCATAATAGATTACATTATTACCATCTTCAAGGATAACGTTCTCTTCTGATATCATCCTTCTACTTCCACCAATAGATATAACGATGTCTTCAGGATCTAAACCGCCAAATAAAACAAGTTTTGCTCGGCCAGGTATTATAGGTTCTCTGTGCCTATTCACAATATCAAAGCTTTGAGTTATCTTAGCATTATCTTCTCCATCAATATTTAACGTAACAACATAGTTATCTAAAGTTTGCAACCTCATCTTTGAACGTTGGGGTTCATATGCGGTTGAAGCAATGGACAAAGATAACATGAACAACATAAAAAATAAAATCAGTCTTTTCATTTTTTCACCTCGGATTCATCCTTAATTATTATAAATGTTATAGCAAGTATCGCAACAGATAAAACTAGTGCGCAAACAATGATAACAAACTCAGCAGCTGAGCTCATAATGGAAAGTCTTGATGCAACAGACTGAGATGGCCTTGCACCTTCCAATCTTATAGGATCCACACCAACAATGTAAGCATTTTCTACCCTTGCCAGCGAGTGATTACCATACATCCTATATCGTATGAGAATCTCACTTAGAGAAAGTGACTGCGTATATCTACCATCACCGTCAGAACCAGAATCAAGCGCTGAGAAATCAATATTATAGCCCCAATAACCTTGATATGGTCCGGTTACAATTTCTCCAGTATCAGCGTAACCCATAATATAATCACTTTCATCAGAACCACTAATTCTCTTATCAATATCCCCCGAACTATCAGAAATCCTAAGTAAACTAGATGTTGAAGTCATATTCCTAAAACCAGGGTCAAGGCCAGTAAATGTAAGGGGGTTAAAATCTTCAGGAAGTAGATCAAACATAGTTATCAAATCAGGTGTTCTTTCAGTACCAATATTTTCTAAAGTAATATTGACAAAATAACGATGACCTGTTGCTGATTCCTCAGGTGCTATCGACTTAGTGGCCTTGATTAGATAACCACCAAGAAGAACATATATTTCTTCAATAAATAAGTACTTGTCCTCAGGATGACTACTTGACTGATTAAGTCTAAAAATCTGCTGGCCATCATCATAAATCATAAAATCAGCAGCCATCCAAACAATTGGTACATAAGAGTAGTTAAACACAATACTATAATTGCCAATACTCGAACCTGAGCTCAAATTAAGTTTCGGAAACCAGGTTGCATTAGCAAAAACACCTAACATCTCCCCATAAGATGTAGCAATGGTTGTGCTATCATTCACCCAAGTCCCTGTATCGCCAGGGTCACTGTATTCTCCCTGACGTGTTGCCCAAACGCTCAGTTGTATAAGCTCAAAATCAAGCGGAGACTTGGCAATATTACTTACATTAGCAGTTGCATTCCAGAAACCAGAAACATTGATACGCTCTTTTGTCACTGCAGATAAAGCAGCAGTTGATACAGCGGTAGCATTCTTTATGAAAAGTCCAGAAATAGAACCCTTGATTTTAAAAGTAGCACTTACATTACCCATGTTCATCCATTTTGCCCAATCATCCTCAGAAGCCCAGTCAAGACTAATGTTTGTTGGAGCTGTGCTATTAAAAATTATTTCAGCAGTCTCATACTGCGACAAGGTACCACCTCTTGGCGTCCAATTAATTACAGTTCTATCATAGCCATCGGTAAAAATACCAGCATTGCCTGAGTCTAAACCTCTTAGGTCATCGTAGGTAAAAAAAGTATAAGGACCCAGGTCGTAGTCATAGAGTTGTGGAGTTTTCTGCACAACAATATCATAGATATCAACAGCATCTCTAAAATTATTCGTGACATTAAGAGTTACATTAACAGTTCTCCCTGTAAGAACACGCCAGTCAGAGTATTGTTCTGTGAAATTCAATGGTTCACCATAACTTCCAGGAGTGACGTTAAATCCAACTAGCAGAGTATCGTTTGCCCTCAGTTCTGAAATAAAAAAACTAATTTCTGAAGCTCCTTGAGGATCAGACATATCAACACTGGAGTTCATCATAAGGTATGAAGGCACAGGGGGTAAAAGATACCAAGAAGTAATATCATCAGTTCCATTAATTGTTACATTAATAGAAGAAAGAGTATGATTACCAACAGTCTCAACATTCGTTATATTAAGAAAACCAGTTATCGTCGTATCCTTAAGTTCAACACCAGTCCTACTTATACCAGTCCTATTTTCTCCCTCTTCACCAATTGCTTCTATCAACTGACCACCAGATTCAATGACCTGATCATATGCTATGACCTGAGAAACGTACTCTGTTGTAACAACCCTCAAAGCAGGTGTAGATGCCTGAACATAAGAAGATGCAACCAAGAATACAAAAACCATCAAAAACAATATACCAACGCGAGACATAATCCCCTCCACACAACACATTTTCAGATAAACTACTATTTAAAGATTAGGATTGAAAAATAAAACAAAAAGAAAGAAGGAGATTAAAAAATAAAAAAAGAACCTTACTTTCTTCTGCTATAAACAAATCCGAAGGAAAGCAAGGCAATCGAAACCAAAAGGGAAACAAGCACAACCATATACTCAAGAGAGGAACTTGTCATCTTTAGCCTTGATGCAACAGTTTGAGAAGGACTTGCACCCTCTAATCTAATAGGATCTACACCCACGATGTATGCATTTTCAACTCTTACAAGAGAATTGTTTCCTTGTATGATATATGCGATTCCAATCTCCTTATCAGATAGTGTAGGAGTAAATTTACCATCACCGTCAGATGTTGCATTCAAAGCTGCAAAGTCAATATTATATCCCCAGTATCCCTCGTAAGCTCCTGAGCCAATCTCACCAGTATCCTCAGAACCAAGTACATAGTCTGAACTACCTATGTTAGCCCAATTACCTTCTCTATCACTCACTCTCAAGACCTGGGTATTCTCTGTCATATTCCTAGATCCTGTAGGAGTTCCTGGAGTCGAGAATATATGAGGGTTGAAATCCCCTGGAACCATATCAAACATGGTCACCAAATCAGGTGTCTGTTCAGTTCCAATATTCTCCAAAGTAATATTAACCATGTAACGAGCAGCAGTACCACCAGTAGTAGCTTCTAGAGGAGTCAACTCTTTTGTTACTTTCATTAAGTATCCTCCTAAAAGAACATATACCTCCTCGATAAATAGGTAACCACCATCTAGAGATCTAGATTCGTTCAATTTAAAGTACTGGTCCTCTGTATCAAGCACAATAAAGGATGCATCAGTCCATACAACTGGTACATAAGAGTAATTGAACAAGATACTGTAATTAGTAAAATCTAAACTAGGGTCACCAGCAAAAACACTTGACCTCCAAGGCATATCCAAAAACCATGTCGCATTAGCAGTAGTCTGTGGTGCAAGCGAACCATATGTTGTTGCAGACACATCAGCATCGTCAACCCAAGTTCCTGTATCTCCAGGATTGCTATACTGCGCAATCTGTGTTGCCCAAACAGTCATCTGAGTAAGATTGTATTCAACATCAGCAAGCGCATCATTCCTATACTCAATGCTGGAATTCCAGTACCAGCTTTCGTTAATCCTCTCTTTTGTTACTGCTACTCTAACTTCTGTAGGAACAGATTCTACCTCGGTAAGTCTTATCCCGCTTACTGAACCATTCATCTTAAATGAAGCGCTGAGATTACCCATTTGCATCCAACGTGCCCAATCATTCTCATCAGACCAGTTAACACCAGGGAGAGAAAGATTAGTTGGCGCAGAAGCATCAAAAATAATCTGTCTCGTTTCACCCTGAGACAAAATTCCACCAGAAGCATTCCATTCTATAACAGACCTATCAGTTGCATAAACATCAGGAGATAAATAGATTGTTGCATTACCAGCATCCTCTCCTCTCAAATCAGAGAAATTGAAGTAACTCAGAGTATCGTCAACATTTGAATAAGGGAATGGCATCTTTGTCATGACAAGGTCATATATTTCAACATCATCAATAAAACTGTTTGTTACATTAAGAGTAACGTTTATTGACCTTCCAGTCAAAACTCTCCAAAAGGAGTACTCTTCCGTAAAATTAAGAGGCTCACCAGTTCCATTTCCTTCAACAGTATAGTTAAGTATGACAGAATCATTAGCTCTTAATTCTGGAACAAATATAGAAATATTGTTTGGAGCTCCAGGACTATCCATAGGAACACTGAGATTAACATTATCTTCCGTCAAATATGAAGGAAGGCTTACAAAATTAAGCTCTGTAATATTATAAGTATTATTTAGAGTAACATTGATAGAAACAAAAGTCTGGTTTCCAATATTCTCAACATTCGTTATATTGATAATACCATAGATTCGCGTATCATGTAATTCAATACCAGTCCTACTAAGACCAGTACGATTCTCACC
>CAZOXV010000006.1:0-18873 GCA_964583935.1 uncultured Methanosarcinales archaeon
AAGACTTGATAAAATACTGGGATGAAGAAGGTCTTTGGTTGATTTAATTTTATTGAACGGAGGTTTAATATGTCAATGAAAGTTTATTTGGCTGGTTACATTCAAGGCAGTGTTATTGATAAGTGCGTTGCTTGGCGCAAAAAGATTAGAGAAACATATGACAAATGGCCATCTGGTCGTTACCCAATTAACTGGTTAGACCCTTTGAATGGAGAGAACTTCAATGAAATTTCATCTAACGGATTGAAAGGTGTTTTCCCACCGAATGCTATTGTACACAAAGATTATAATTGTGTTAGAAAAGCAGACTTGTTGATTGTTAATACAGATACGTTTGGTCAAGATAGGCCTTTGCTTGGAACAGTTTATGAACTTGCGTGGGCATATGATTGGAGAAAACCAGTCGTAATGATAACAGATGATGTTGTTTGGGAAAATCATCCATTTGTAACAAACACAGTTTCGTGGTATGTTAAGAGTGTTGAAGAACTGTTAGAAAAGAAAATCATCAACGAATTTTACAAAGCTTGGCATTCGGCTATATATTGAATAGGTATTACGAATAATGTTTCAAACAACAGCGATTTACGAAAATCGTATCCGTGATAGAAAAGAACTGTTTAGTGAAATTCCATTGAATGAAGAGGGTGATAAAGACACTCTCTTCTTTACAAACAGCGATGTTCTTCTATGCTCTGGGTATGAAAGAATTGTGTTTGGAGATCACGGACCATATATAGAGTTCTCAGTTTACAATGTGAACGTTGACAGTTGGTTCGCTCAAAGAATAGGCATTGGATATTACGATAAGTACTATCCAAGAGATAATTCTGGTATACTCATGTATCTACAAAGAAGAACAGTTTCAAATCTTCCAAATCCACCTAAAGGTAAAAGGAGTTTTCGTGGTAATAGAAAAGAAGGTTACGCAGATTATGTTGTTGGAATGTACTACATTTCACCTTGGAACAAAAATCTGAAGATTGTTAGAAATGGAGTATTGTTAAATAATAAGAAGTGTAGTCTTTCAGAAATCATGGGTATGTAAATGTCAACAGTCGTCGTGAAAAAAGATGGAAAAGGACCTAAGAATAGAAGCAAAGGAGGTTAATGATGCCTTACATAAAGAATGAAGATAGAGATAAGTATGATTTTACTCTTTTGGAAATTGATAAAATTGAAACTAAAGGTGAATTAGAATATTGTATTTTCAAATTGATGAAGATTTATATGGAGGACAAAGAATATAGATATTCAAATCTTCATGATTGTGTGTATGCCGCTCAGCATTGTGCAGATGAATTCAGAAGAAGATATCTCAATATAAGAGAAGACAAAGCAATCATACAAAATGGAGATATATAATGGAAAATATTTTGTTCTTTTGTTTGTTTATGATTTCGTGGTTTTACCTTTGTAAATTTGCTCTTTACATCTTTTCTAAAATATGTTATCATATTGTTATGTTTGGAATTTGTATTGGAAATGTTGGCTTACAAAGAAGAATTTCAAAGATCTTAGGAGGATGAATGTTTACTCGTATATATTACGACTCATACAAAAACAGATTATATTGTAATGAATATGAAAACGGAAAAAGAAAAAAGCACGACTTCCATCCAATGTTCGAGTATTATGTTCCATACAATGATACTTCGGGAGAATCAAACCAACAAGAAGAATTCAGAGATATTTACGGCAATAGAGTAATGCCGCAGTCAAGTGATTCACGACAGTCAATGAAGCAAGTGGCATCTTGTACGAAGACTTGTGAAACAGACATACCCGAAGACGTTAAATTCCTACAGAAAAGATACAAGGGAAGGACGTTGAAAGTAAACATTGGAAATTTTCAGATTGCTACAATAGACATCGAGGTTGAATCTGAAAAAGAATTTCCAAAACCGGAAGAAGCAAAATTCCCAATCAATCTAATATCTATACACTATTCTAAGGAAGATGAGGTTTATACATTTGGTACAAGACCTTATACTGGCGATAGTCCTCTGGTAAAAAACTATCACTATTGTCCAGATGAAAAGACGATGTTAGAGAGATTTATAAAACACTTCAGAAAGAAGAGTGTTGATATTCTAACTGGTTGGAATGTTATGGGATTCGACGTTCCATACATTGTCAACAGGTGTAGAAATCTTAAAATAGAAACTCTACTGTCTCCAATAAATCTTGATTACGTTCAGAGAAAGACTGGTGGTTATCATATAGAAGGTGGTGGTTTTACCATACCTGGTATTTCTATTCTTGATGGATTGGAATTATACAAGAACTTTGTTTATACCAAAAGAGAAAGATATTCTCTTCAGTTTATAGGAAAGTTGGAAGTCGATGAAGGTAAGAAGGACTTGGAGGGAACTGTCAATACTGCTTGGAAGCAGTGGAATGAATTTGTGGAGTATAACATACAAGACGTTCTACTTTGTAAGAAGATAGAGGATAAGAAAAAGCATATCAAGCTCACAATCCAGTTCTGTTATCAGGCATTGATACCATTTGAAAGAATATTCTCTTCTATAACTCTTGTGACTGGATATATGCTGAGATATCTTCACGAAAGGAATATCGTTTTCCCAGATAGAATAAACACGGAGAAGAACAAAAAGTTTCCTGGGGCGTATGTTATGGCAAAACCAGGATTCTATGAGTATGTTGTTTCTTTTGATGTTGCTTCTATGTATCCTCACATGCTGATGATGTATAACATATCTCCTGAAACCATTGTCATGAATCCAGAAGACACAGATGATTATTACAAATGTCCTCTTTCCAAATGGAGAACTTGGGAAACAGTTAATGGTGATTTTGAGTGTGGTGGAATCTATTATCGTAAAGATAAAAGAGGAGTCATGGCAGAGATTGTAAGCGATATCTACAACGAAAGAAAGACTTTGAAGAAGAAGGGATTCATTGCTGATGCTATCGCAAAAGGTAGAAGTCTTGAAGGTTATCCACAAGAGCTTATTGATGCTGTCAAATCAGAAGGTGAGACATCGGAATATTATGACTCTCAACAGCTAATCAGAAAGATTCTTATCAACTCAGTGTATGGAGTTCTTGGAAATCCTTTCTTCAACTTTTTCAATGTGAACAATGCTATCGCTGTTACATTGAGCGGACAGGACTTGATTAGATATTTATCAAATACTCTCAACAACTACATGAAGCAAAAGTGGCATGAGATTGGTCCTAAGCTCTATCCATACGCAAAATGTGATTGGAAACCTTTGGAAAAAGATGTTGTGATACTTATAGATACTGACTCCAACTATGTTTGTCTTCAGGAAATTGTTAGAAACATGGGTCTGGAATTCAAGAATAATCAGGAATTTTATGATTGGGTTGACGATCTTGATGAAAGATTTTTCAAACCATTCTTTGACAAGATTCTAAAAATCTATGCCAATAACTATGGAGTTCCTCAGTTGATTGACTTCAAGAGAGAAAAGATTATAACACAGAAGTTCATACTTGCTAAGAAGAAATATGCTGATGAAGTTATTGCCAATGAAGATAAGCTTTACATTGATGAACCAAAAATATCCATCACTGGAATTGAGGTTGTTAGAACTGACACTCCTCAATTTAGTCGTGAAAGGATCATGGGTGTTATAAGAAAAATATTCAATGTGCGTGGAAAGGACAAGGAAGCCGTATTGACAAAGCTTAGAAAGATTCATAATGAATTTCTTGAAGCTGGTCCTTCTGATATTGCCAACCCAACTGGTATAAAAGATTACACAAAATATGCTGAACCAGTTGAAAAGTATATTGAGAACAACGAGATAAGTTATCCAAAACATTTACCGATTCATGTCAGAGCTGCTATGAATTATAATTTCGTTGTTGCTAAGAATGATCTTCCATTGATGCCTGTCAATAATGGAACTAAAATGAAGTACATTTATGTTGCTCCTCATAAGAACGAAATTCATCAGAATATAATTGGCTTTGTGAATGAGTGGCCAAAGGAGTTTGATGATTTGTTTTATATTGACACAGAGGAGCAATGGAAGAAGGTTTTTCAAAACGCAATACAGAGATTCTTCAATGTTCTCGGGTGGGGTGAGATAGAAATAGAAGAGAACAGTTTGTCTGACTTCATTGAGTTTTGATATTGACAAAACAGAAATAATATGATATAATCATATAAAAGGAGGATTTATGAAAAATTTGTATGAGATTATTCTAAAAGACAAAGAGACTAAAGATAGTCCAGCGCTATCATCATATCTCTTTACAGAAGATGAGAAGATAGATTTTCTGTCTACCAATGTAATACCTTTGAACCTACTATACAGTGGGAGGATTGACGGAGGAATTCCAATTGGTAGAATTTCAATGATTTCAGCACCTTCAATGCTTGGAAAGTCTTTCGTAGCATATGGACTTGTCAAGAACGCCCAAAAGAAGGGAATGCAAGTTTGTATTATTGATACAGAGAGAGCATTCAACTTTTCATTCGCACAATCTATTGGTATTGATATCAGTCCAGAAAAACTTGTAGTTCTTCAAGAAAATAGTATTGAGGACGTTCAAGGAATTATTGTAACGATCTGTGATGAAATTCCGAAGAGTGAAAGAAAGAATATTTTGTTTGTTATAGATAGTTGGGGTTCATTGGTAACATCAAAGACGGTTGATAACGCGAGATCGGGTAACGATGCCGCAGATTTTACAATCCCCAAAAAGAAAAACAATCTTGCTAATATAATGATAAATCAAAGAGCAACATTCTTTGTAGTCAATCACGTTTATGATAATACTGGTGGAATGGGAGATACTCTAAAAATTCCTGGTGGAAGAAAGATAGAGTTCAATAGTGAAGCAATTGTTCTTGGTAGAAGTATGGCAAAAGAGAAGGATGCCAAGAAAAATATAACTGGTCATATTGTTACTGCTGAAACTTACAAGTCAAGATGGAGCAAGATGAATTCCAGAATTCAATTCAGAATCAAAGTTGAAGGTGGTCTTGATATATTCTATGGAATATTACCGGATGCTTTAGAAGCTGGAGTTGTAGAAAAACCAACCGTTGGATATTACACCAGAACTTGTGTAGAGAATGATAAAAAGCATAGAGAAAGTGAGATATACAATTCAGATTTTTGGTTACCAGTTTTCAAGGATACTGAGTTCAAGAATTGGTTAGAAAAGAAATATACTTACAAGACACCAATAGACATAGCAACAAAGGACGAAGCACTCAGTATAATGGACAAAGAAGAGAAATCTAAAAGAGGAAAGAAATAATATATGGAAGAAGCTGTATTTTTTGAAAATGTTCTCATAAAGTTTCTTTTTACAATCGAGAAGGTTAGGGACAAGGTTGTACCATTTCTTGTCCCTGAACTTTTTGAAGATCATAAGAACGTTCAGTTGATAAAATCTGTCATAAGAATGTATGAGAGATTTGAAAGGTTTCCGACTGTTCCAGAGATGCGTCTTGAACTTGATAATGAGAGTGTGTACAAAAGATTAGTAGAAATTATGGAGACTGATGTTTCTGAATATCAGTCAGATTTCTTGTTGGAAGAGATAGAAGAATTTATGAGAGAAAAGTTGATTCATAACGTCAATGTTGATATTGCTATGAACCTCAGTAACAAAAAAATAGATGATATTAAGAAGACTCCAGATCAGTTGAGAGAAGCAATAGCTTTTAGTTTTGACTCTAAAGTTGGACTTGATTTTATGGAAGAGGAAGAAAGATTGTATAAGTTCCTACATGATGTTGACAGAGTGATACCAACCTCTATCGGTAATCTCAATAGGATAATAGAAGGTGGATTCCATGAAAAGTCATTGACATTGTTCATGGCCGAAACCAATATGGGTAAGTCTTTGATAATGACTTCTCTTGCTGTTGATTGTGTTCTTAGAAACAAGAACGTCCTTTATGTGTCTTGTGAAATGTCAGAAAACAAAATCTCAGAAAGAATAATGTCAAATATGTTTGATGTTAATACTGAGGATTTGAAACTATTGACTAAAGACAAGTTTCACTCTAAGTTTGAAAAGGTTAAAAAGCAAGTCAGTAACAAGATAATAGTAAAGGAATATCCACCAACATCTATCAACGCCAACCATATTAGAAATTTACTAAAAGAGCTTAAGGTTAGGAAGAAGTTTACTCCTGATATAATATTCATAGACTATCTTGGTATAATGAACCCTATTCATAAAAACAAGGGTGATAATACATATCTTGAAGTAAAGAGAATTTCAGAGGAAGTAAGAGCAGTTGCTGTGGAGATGGCTCTTCCTATCGTTTCAGCAGTTCAGACAAACCGTAAGGGTTTTGGTGGTGCTGAAATAGATTTGACTGACATATCAGACTCCATTGGAACAGCAGCAACTGCTGATGTTATAGTTGGAGTAACTCAATCGGAGGATTTAAGAAAAGTTGGAAAGTACTATTGGATGGTACTGAAAAACAGATATGGTTTGAATAAGAAGGGTATGAATGTTTGTGTTGATTATTACAAGATGAGAGTTTTTGAAGATGAGGAGACAGAAGTTGGAGATACTACTGGATCAATATCCAGAGACCCTCCAAGTGATAAAGACAAGAAGAAAAAGGTTAGTAGTGCTATTGAAGACGCAAAGGGAGTTTTAAGTAAAGATACAAACGATAAGTTCAAAAAAATGATTGACTTTGAATAGGAGTTTAAATGGCTAAACATCAAGTAAACACATTTGACCAAAGTAAGATATCAGAAAAAACAAACGAGTCTGAGTTAGTGAATGACATACTCAAAAAGGAATTTCTAAATTGGATGGAAGGAAAAGGGTATTCTTTCGATTACCTAAAGGAAATTTTTGAGGGTAAGAAAATGAGTGCCTCTGAACAGAGTAAATTCAACGAGACAATAAGAAAGGCAAAGGTAGAAGTTAACATTAATCTCGTAGATATTATTGTGTTGTTTGAAGAGAACTTTAACAAGTTCAAGAAGATACTCTCCATATTCGATGGAGAAACAAAGTACGAACTTAAAAAGGAACTATCAAAAAAGTACTTTATTCAATTGGACGAAAATAATCTGAAACAAATACTGGGGTAGTTGTATGGAATTCGCTTCTACTTTGAGAGTTTTTTCTGTTATTGTAAACACCAAGAACTTTGTAAAAGGTAAGAAGGATATTGACATTTTCAAACTTCTTAGTATGACTGCCTTTAGAAAAGCTCCTAAATTCTACGCAATTAGTTCTAAGAGAATATATAGTGAGATATCTAACGGATACTATAGCATTTGTGACTTGGCAATATTTCTTCTGTATCAGTACATGATGGGTAAAACGTCTATAAAGCTTGGTGAAGTAAACTACAAAAACTTGAAAGATTTCAAGGAAATGATAAGTGACAAAAGGTATAATGAAGATTTACATTTGTTAAGAGAGGTTTACAAAAGTCTAAATTTCAAAAGCATGAAAGAATTCTTTGACATAAAGGAGGATGGGACAAATGTGGTGTTTGAATTGACAAAAAAGAAGCATATTTCTCCAAGATTTTTCATAAAAAATATGTTGACAAAAAATGATGAATATGATACAATTAATAATAGAGAGTACGAGCTATTTAAGAGAATAGCAAATAAGATAAAAGAAACACAAAGGAGGTTCTTAAATGAACAAAAAGAAATTCGGTAGAGATTGGTCAAAGACAATGGACAAAATCCGTGAACAGAATTATAAGGGTAATTCTGGAAACTCTTATAAAGATGAAAGAATTTACTACCCTGAATTCTCAAGCAATGGAACTGCCCAGGCACTTATCAGATTCCTTCCATCACCAGACACAGATATCCCATTTGTAAGTACATATAGCCACTCTGTAAAGGGACCTGGTGGATGGTACATTGAGAATTGCCCAACAACATTGAAGAAGGAATGTCCAGTCTGTAAGGCCAACTCTGCAATTTGGGACAGTGACCAGGAAACTGCCAGAAAGAGAAAAAGAAAGCAGAACTACTACTCCAATATCCTTGTTGTAAAGGACCCAGCTCATCCAGAGAACGAAGGAAAGGTATTCCTTTACAGATATGGAAAGAAAGTTCATGACAAGATTATGGAAAGAATTAATCCTGGTGAGGACTCAATTGAAGAGCCTGTCATGGTTTTTGACTACTATGATGGAGCAGACTTCAAGTTGATTATCAAGAAGATCAAAGTTGGTAATTTGAATATGCCAAACTATGACTCTTGTCAGTTTGACAATCCTTCACCTGTTGGAACAGATGCTGAGATTGAAAAGATTGATAAAAGTCTTTATAGTTTGTCTGAATTCGTTTCTCCTGACAATTTCAAGGAATATGGGGAACTTGAAAGTAAGTTCAATAGAGTTGTTGGTGCTCCAAATCCAGCATACACAAACCAACCAACTCCTGCTCCATCGACAACAAAACCAGAGCAGAGCAACACTAAGAATGAAACTTCTGAAGCAATCGCAGAAGAATCAACATTTGAAGGATCGGATGACGATTTCTTCAATGACTTACAGAATGATGAAGAATAATTGAATGGTTGTTTGTTTGTTAGAGAAGGGGGAGTGAATATACATCACTCCCCTTCTTTTTGGAGAATTTATGAATTTTTCAGATTTTGATGAAATAGCTCTCGAAAGACAAGTAAGACTAATTCTGAGTTCATTGGAAAATGTAACTGAGAGCTATGACTATTACAACTTCAGATGTCATATATGTGGAGATTCTCAAAAGTCAAAATCAAAGAAAAGAGGATATATTCTCAAAAACAAAAATCCTTGGATGTATTATTGTCACAATTGTTATTACAAGAAACCCGTTATTTTTTGGATGAAGGAATTTTTCCCTTCATACTACAAGGACTACTTCAAAGAAGTCCTTGGAAGAAACGACAATAAAAAGAAAAGAGATTTACCAAAGATAAAGGCAAGAAGAACAAGAAAGAGAAGTCCTGAGCAGGATCAAACAAAATTCTTCGTACCAATAAAGAGTGGTGTAACTCCACTATTCGCTAAAGCAATAAGGTTTTGTATTGACAGAAACATTCCAGAAGATGTTTGGAGTAAATGGTATGTGGCAACTGGAGAGATGTATCGTAATAGGCTTATTATACCATTTTATGATGATAAAGGTAAAATATACTATTACCAGGGAAGATCGCTTTATGACTACATGACTCCAAAATATCTGTCAAGAGCAGGAGATTACAATAGCATATATAACTACTACCTTGTCGATAGAGAAAAACCAGTCACTGTGTTAGAGGGTCCCATTGACAGTATCTTCGTCGAGAATTCAGTTGCTGTTACTGGTGTAAAGATATACGACGATAACTTGAAGATTTTCAAGCAGAAGAGATTTCTTATAGATTATGACTGTGAAACATTTGATACTAAGAAAAAAACCATAGAACTCTTAACTAAAGGAGAGTACGTCTTCTGTTGGAAGAAATTCATGAAGACATACAATCTACCCAAGAGAAGTAAATGGGACATCAATGATGTTTTACTTTACATGAATAAAGACAATTTTTCTTATGAAGAGTTAGAACCCTTCTTCACAAACTCTATTTTTGATAAGGTGTTTTTCGTATGATTTACTGGAATGTAAATAAGATAAATCCTAATGCCATATGTGAGGAACAATACATGGATTTGATTGAAATGGTAAAGATGAAAATGGCATTATCACTATTTGATAAAAAACCTAACAAAAATGTTATTGATGATTACATAGAGGAACTAGAGAAATGATAGAGTGGAAGTACACGAAAAACGATTCTTCTAACCATACAGAATTAGAAGAATTCATGGATGTGCTTGTTAAAATTGACAAGTGTAACAAGAAAGAGAATAAAGAAGAATCTGCGTATCTAATTAAAGTCTGGTTGGATAAGCTAGAAGATGATGAAGTATCATTTATATCTAGTGACTCGTTCAGTCCAATAGCGTTTGCTCTTGTCAGAAGAACATTCCCAGATTTGTTCTCTAATAAAGTATGTGGTGTCCAACCAATGACACAACCAGTAGGACTCGCTTACGCAATGAGAATTATCTACAATGAAGATATTGATGACGAGGAGATTTTAGAATGATAAAGTGGAAATTTCATAAAGACGACGTTAATGTAGAAAAATACATGGACGTTTTGAAATACAAAGAAAGTATTACTCCTGAAGGTAATGATTCTGGTTTAATACATTATATATCAGTACATTCTAAAACAATGATAGAAAGTCATATTGAAGAGCTGGATTCAGATGAGTGCTTCAACAGAGGTTTATTATCAAATACAAGAAAGCTAAACACAATCTTCTCTTTAGAAGATGCCTCTGATATGTTGCCAATGTTTGGTATGGATTTTGAAGAAGAAATTAAAAAATCTTTGAGTGAAGAAATATCAAGAGAACTAGACGAAGAGTTAAAAAGGATTATGAACAATGATTTATAATGGTATAGAGTTTGATTCCGAAGAAGAAAGATTGTTTTACCTTTATTTGGATGAGCTTAAGGAAAGAGGTTTCGTTAGAGAATTCTCTTTTCATTCGGAATCATTTACCCTTTCAGAAAAAGTGACATATGGTTGGATAAAAAAGATGAAGACTAAAGATAAGAAAATGGAAAGCACTTTGCTTCAATCACATGTTTATGTGCCCGATTTCAAAATATTGTGGAATTCTAAAGCATACGGAATTTTTTATCTTGATATTGACGATGGAAAAAATAAATTGGACTCTGTGCCTTTTATAAACAATATTGGGAATGATGGGTATGATGTTGGTTCTTTTATAGAAATAAAGCCATCATTTGATTTTCAAAATATGACAAGACTAGCAATTATTAATATCAAATGGGTATATTGTGAATACAAAATATTAGTTCAAAAAATTACACCAGTTGCTAAAACCAAATGTTTATTTAAAGATACATTTGTTCCCAAAAAAGCTTTATTAACAAAAACTGGAAAGAAGAAAAAATACCATTTTGAGGTCAAAAGTTTGGAAGATTATATAAATAATTGTAGGATAGAAAAGGACAGAGGTTAGCTACCTTTTCCTGCCTATACAGGATTACTTTCTATCTCTTACTATAACCTTATAGGAGGTATCTTATGACTTATATAATCTACAAAACTACTAATCAAATTAACGGTAAGTATTACGTTGGACAACACAATACTTCGGCTAATGATGGATATTTAGGGTCTGGAATTGTTCTCAAACAAGCTATTGAGAAATACGGAAAAGAAAACTTTTTACGTGAAACGATTGAGTTTTGTACTTCTGCTAACGTAAATGAAAGAGAAATTTACTGGATTGGTAGTTTAGATGCTACAAATCCAAAAGTTGGTTATAATTTAGATATGGGTGGTTGTGGTTCTTTTAGAACAAGAACACAAGATTTTAAAAATAAAATAAGCCAAATTAATAAAAACATAGGAAAATGGAAAGGTCAAAATAATCCGATGTTTGGAATTAAAAGATGCGGAAAACAAAATCCAAATTTTGGTAATAAATGGACAGAAGATCAAAAACAAAAAATAAGTGCAATTCATAAAGGTAAAAAAATTTCACAAGAACAAAAAGAAAAACAAAGACAAAGTATGTTAGGCAAAATTAAAAGTGAAGAATCTAAAATAAAACAAAGTCAATCTATGATTGGAAAAAACATTGGAAAAATACGAAGCAAAGAATTTAAAGAAAATCTCAGTAAAAAATTAAAAGGAAGAAAATATTCAGAAGAACATAAACAAAAAATAAGTTTAGCTAAACAAGGTTATAATAATCCTTCGAGTAAATGGATATATGTATTATCTAATAGAATGGATTTTTATGAATATTTTTCTAAAAAAGAAAGACATAATATTAAAGAAACATTTAGAAGAAAAAAAGTTTTGGAGATTGAATATAAAAATGTTATAATACATAAAACACTTAAAAAGGAGTTTACAAATGAATAAAAGTTCATTATCAGAATTATTTTCTGTTGAAGATCAACAAAAAATATCTCAAGATCAAAACAAAGTTTTAATATTTGATGGTCATAATCTAGCATACAGAACATTATTCTCAGCTATCTTTATGAATCCTCAAGATAACGAAAAGTTTTTTTTTTTTGGAGGCATCTATTCATAAACAGTCTTTTCTCAACAATAGAAAAGTTTAATCCTGAGAAAGTTATTCTCGCTTTTGACACAAAAGGAAGTTGGAGATATGACCACTTTGATGGATATAAAAATAATAGAAGACAAGCAAGAGACAAGGCTGTTGTTGACTTTCAGAAATTCTTTCCGGTTTTCAATGAATTCAGAGAAGAAATAAAAGAAACGTTTTCGACTATATATACAATAGAACATCCAAGATCAGAGGCAGATGACATTATTGCCGTTCTTGTAAAAGAGCAGTTTAGCTCTTGTCAGAATGTGATAGTATCGACTGATAAAGACCTTCATCAGTTGTTGATTGATAAGAACAATAAGCAGTTTGATCCTATAAAGAATAAGATCGTAAACTGTATAAATCCACAGAGAGAACTTGATATAAAAGTTATCACTGGTGATAAGAGCGATACTATTCCCGCAATAAAGCCAAGAACAGGTAAAGCAACTGCTGAAGCTATATTGAAGAAAGGATTGGATGATTTTCTTGAGGAGAATGAAGAAGTCAAGAACAATTATCTGAGAAATAGAATTCTTATTGACTTTGACTTCATTCCAAAAGAACTGTCAAAAGGTATATTGAAAACGTACAACGATTACGAGATTAAAGATATAGACGGTTCTAAGCTTATGAAGTTCTTCTCCAGAAATAGATTGAATAAGATGATGGATGATTGGTCTAACTATGGCCCATTAATAAAATCGCTAAAGTAGAAGGAGTTTATGGAGAAGGGAAAAAGTGGATTTTACATTGGTGAATATAAAGTTGAGAATAAGGAAAAGTATATTGGAGCTAAAAACCCCGTGTACAGAAGTTCTTGGGAATCGAGATTTTGTTACTTTTGTGACCACTCTCCAAGTATAAAGAAATGGGGGTTTGAGTGTTTAGAAATACCTTATCTAAGCGCTATTGACAAAAGGATTCACAGATATTATCCAGATTTTTATTTTGAGGAAGTTGATAAAAATGGAAATGAAAGGAAGTTCGTCATTGAAGTTAAACCGGCATCACAAACAAGACCACCAAAGAAACCCAAAAACAACAACAGAAAAGCCCGAAAGAGATATATCTACGAGGCGCACACTTACGTCACTAACAGATGTAAATGGGATGCAGCAAGGGAATTTTGCGCTAAGAGAGGTCTCGAATTCAAGATAATAACCGAAAGGGAGCTTTTCAATAAGTAGGAGAAAGTTTTATGAAATCAAGCTTTTTTAAGACAAGTCTGGCATATGAAAATTGGAAGAAAAAGTATCAGTTTGGTGATGAGACACCAATAGAAACTTTCAAAAGAATAGCAAAGTCTCTTGCTTCTGTAGAGAAGAACCCTGAAGAGTGGGAAGAAAAGTTCTTACATACGCTTGTCAAATTTGATGAAGAGGGTAATCCTATTGGTTTAAAGTGTACTCCTGGTGGAAGAACTACTGCCAACGCAGGAACTACGTATGATAAAGCAACCTTGATGAATTGTTTTATAAATGGTCCTGTTAGAAATGCTGAAATAAAGTATGTTAGAAAATCGGAAGATGGCTTGATAGAAAATACTATCAACATGAACACTCCAGATACGCCTGATGATTTGGTAAATATATTCTTGACAATAATGGAACAGGCAAAAACTCTTGCTTCTGAGGGTGGTTATGGAATTAACTTTGGATTCATAAGACCAAGAGGATCATTGATAAAGGGAACAGGTATAAGGCACCCTGGTATAGTATCATACATGGACATCTGGGATGCTGTATCAGAGTGTATCGTTAAAGGTGACAATGATGGTTATAGTGACAATTTGAAGAACTACCTGACAAAGGAAGAGTTTGATGAAGTAAAGTCTATTGTCAAGAAGCAAACAAGAAAAGGTGCTATGCTTGGAGCATTGCCTGTTTGGCATCCAGATATTGAAGAATTTATTAGAGCAAAACAGGAACCAGGAAGACTCACTAAATTTAATATCAGTGTTCTTATTGACGACGCTTTTATGAAAGCTGTTGAAAATGACGAAATGTACGAGCTTCATTTTGATGGTAAGATTTACAAAAGAGTCAAGGCAAAGCATCTTTATGACCTTATTATGAAGTCAACATATAATCGTGCTGAACCCGGAGTTCTTTTCTATGATAACATGAGAAGAAATAATCCAATTCAGTATCTTGGAGATTGTAACTGTACTAACCCGTGTGGTGAAATTCCAGGTAATCCATATCTCACTACTGTTTGTCTTCTTGGTTCCGTCAACCTCACACAATATGTATTCATAGACGATTGTGGAAATACAAAATTTGACTTTGAGCAATATAAAAATGATATTGAAGTTTTTTCGAGAATGTTGGATAATGTAAATGACTTGACAGATTTGCCTCTTCCAGCATATGAGTGGGCTGTTAAAAATAACAGGCAATTTGGAATGGGTCTCAACGGAGTTGGCTCCACTCTAATGATGCTCAAAATCAGATATGGAAGTGATGAATCTGTAAAGTTCGTAGAAGAATTAGTCAGACTCAAAGAAAATATAACTTGGCAAGCATCAGCAAAACTTGCGGCAGAAAAGGGAACGTTTCCGTTGTATGACAAGGAAAAGTTTACGAATACTGATTACTTCAAGTCAGATAGACTTAGTGAAGAGACTAAGAAAATGATAATGGATCATGGTGTTAGAAATGCTAAAACTACAACCAATCCTCCACTAGGAAACACATCTGTCATTTGTAACAATGTATCAAATGGTATTGAGCCTGTATATGATTTGGAAATTGAAAGGAAGGTGATTTGTGATTGGCCAGAAGGTTTGAATTCCAGTAATGTAAAGAAGATTCTGAAGGAAGAAAAAGAGAAGGATTTTGTTTATTGGAAAGGTGAGTTCAATGGACAGAAGTATTACTATGAGCCACACAATAGAGGTCTTTGTGAAATTCACATAATGAGAGACTATGGTTATCAGTGGTTGTTGGAAAACTTCTCAGACATTGATAAAGAGTATATTGTGACAACCAAGAATCTTGAAATTGAAGACCATATCAACATTCAAGAAGTCGTACAGTATTACTGTAACCAGTCTGTTTCCAAGACATGTAACATTCCAAAGAACTATTCATTCACAAAATTCAAGAATCTTTATCTTGAAGCATGGAAGAAGGGATTGATAGGATTTACAACATATAGAGAAGGTTCTATGGAATCTGTGTTGAGTTCTCTTGAGAAGGCAGAAGAGAAGAAGGAAATCATGAAAAAGGATATCAAGCTTCCAGATGTTTTCTTGAATGGACCCACAACAACAATCAAAAGAGAGGGTGCGAAATTCTATATACATTTTAGTTACCTTCCAGATGACAAGGAACTTAGATATCCAGTAGCTATGTGGATTCATACAAACGCCAAGAAAGAAACAGTAGCTTGTAATCGTGCTTGTAAGTCTCTTACAAAACTAGCAATTGCTGTTGGAATTGACCAGAGGATAATTGACGATACTTGGGAAAAGTGTTTGGGTGATTATCCACATAATAGACTTGCGAGAATGATTTCACTTTGTATGAGACACAACGTTCCAAGAGAAGATATTTTAGTTGCGTTGACTAATATAGAAGGTGACAATATATCAAGTCTACTAACAGCAGTTAGAAAGTTCATTGGATCGACTATTGAAGACGGAAGAGAAATTGTGGGTTTTAATTGTCCAGAATGTAAGTCTACTCTTGTAATGGAATCCGGGTGTTTTGTTTGTAAACAATGTGGATACGCAGGTTGTGGTTGAAAATAGTTGACAACATTTCAATAATATGATATAATTTTGATATTGAATGATATTTGTTCATTTTTGAAAGGAGTTTATAATATGTCTGGTTTAGAGATGAAATACTTTGTGTTGAAGCCAAAAGGAAGTGATGTATATGCCAGAGCCTCAAGAGAGGCTCTGATGGCATATTCCAGATTCATCAAGGATGAGAACCCTAAGCTTTCTGAAGATATAAGTAAATGGGTTCTTGAAGAAGAAGGAAACTCAAACATGGAAGAAGTTGAGATAGAAATTTCAAGAGAAGAACTTCTTCCACTCTACGAAGAAGCCCACCGAAGAAACATTACTTTCAATCAGCTTTGTAATAACATTCTTAGAGAACAAATTGAAAATATAGAAGATGATGAAGAGTTTATTCAAGAACTTACTAAAGAAAAATCAGGAGAGTAATATGATTCACTGTTATGTAACCAAACATTACGATTTTCATGATGCAATTTATGAAGGTGTGTTTCGACAATCACATAAGTTTAATGTTTTGTCTGTAAATGAAATTAATAATAATTCAGCTATTGTTGAGACAACTCACGGTACTTTTTATTGTGAATCTTTTGAAGACAAAGAGGCTAATACATATATGAAAGTTTTTCCTATATTGGCACAACAGAATGATATTGTAGAGAATCAAGACAGCACACAACAAATAAATGGTGATGCTGAAGACTTTATTCAAGAACTTTCAAAAGAAAATTCAGGAGATTAATATGAATTGTCTTTATTGTAAAAGACATTTTGAGCCTCAGAAATTTGTAGGGAATGATGCTGTTGAACTTCTTTGTGAACTGGATATACCTTTCAAAATGATAATTCCTGTTTCTTGTCCAGTTAATTTGATTGGTTATAAATCTAAAGTTGAGACTTTCACTGTATTAGCAATGAAAGGTTCAATAGAATTTTGGAGAGATTACTTCAAAGATAAGATTGTTTTTGTATTTGATTGTTGGTATGAAGATGATGGTTGGTATGAAGATGATGACGTTCTTCATATAAGATTTCTAAAAGAGGAGCAATTGGATGATTGACATTGATAAATTCATGGAAAATTATAAAGAAGAGGAAAGAGTTCGATGTCCTCATTGTCAATATGATTTGTCTGAAGATTCTGATTATACTATGATGTATGAGCAAGGAATTCCTATTTCTTATTTAGGATGGCCAGATGAAGAAGACAAAATAGTCGAATGTCCAGAATGTCAAAACGAATTTAAGGTTCGTGAGCATGTTAGAAGAACTTATGATACTCGCAAACTAAATGAGGATTTTGATTATGAATTGGGATGATTATTTTATGAACCTTGCTTATCTTGTTGCTATGAAAAGTAAGGACGCTTCAACTCATATAGGAGCAGTCGTTGTAGGACCTGACAACGAGGTCCGTTCTCTTGGATATAACAGTTTCCCAAGAGGAATAAATGATGATGTTATTGAGAGACAAGAAAGACCAGAGAAGTATTACTGGTTTGAGCACGCAGAAAGAAATTCAATATACAATGCTACTTTATTAGGTACATCTCTAAATGGATGTAAAATGTATACAAACGGTATTCCTTGTATGGATTGTGCGAGAGCCATAGTTCAAGCAGGAATCAAAGAAGTTATTGTTGACAAATATTGGGACGACAATAACTATGATATTTGGATTGAAAACGCCAATAGAACTAAGGTATTGTTTAATGAGTCTGCTGTCAAGATACGTTTCTGGAAAGGTGATCTTGTACAAATTCATAGATTCAAAAGAGGAGAGATTGTATGATTGACTATAATATAAATTTCAATGATATGATTACTGTTTGTAACGATCCACTTAAGATTTTTGCTATGAGAGTCTTTTATCAAGAACCCGAAGAAAAAGATGGATGGCCAGAACTCAAAATGGAAATTGTTAGGGGTGAATTTAAGGAATCAGAATGTAAAAAATTATCCGTTGATATAACCAAAGACATATTGGAATCTATGTTTGATGTTGCCGAATATAAAGAAGAAATAATAAAAGATCAATTAATTTCTCAAATTATAAGATGTTCTTCAAAAATTGCTGCTTCAAGTAGAAGAGGTCCTGGTAATTTTGTCGTATTTTCAGAGAACTTATATGAAGATTTTGAGAATAGATTTGGGCAATATATTGTTGGTGGTGTGATTAATGGCACATTAAAAGTTATGGTTTCACCACATATCAACGACAAGATTATTGTCGGTTACAAAGGAAATGTTGAAGGTGACTGTGGTATTGTACTTTACTCTGATGGAGATATATGTCAATTGATTGATATTCCAGGTTCTGAAAAATACTACGCAGTTCTGGAGGGAAAATGAAAAGAGAAGATGAACTTATTGACAATCTGAATAAGCTTATTTCAGTTTGTGAGCCTTTTAGATACGAAGATTTTAACAAGCACGTTGCTTCCAGTGATGAACAATCTCTTGTTGACTTTGAGAAAAGTAACGACAAAATCGGAATCTGTAAGAAGGACTACGATAATCCAGAATGTAAATGGGGATTTAGTACATTGTCATTAATAGCAACCATAACTGATATTCTTGTTGATAAAAGATTAAGTTTTATTGTTGATGATGGTATTATTACTGGTGTTAAATGGTACGAGGAGAATTGAAATGAAAATATTGAAAAATGCTGGAAAATTTGAAGTACTAACTAAGCCTGAAGATGTCATTAGAGACATAACAACAGCAGCAAGAACTTGTTATCAATCTCAGGATAAATCAACACCTGAAACTAATAAAAGACTGGTTAAGAATTTGATGAATCGTGCTCACTTTGCTATGTTTGAATTTAGTCATTTGAATGTTAGATTCAGTGATGTCAGTCGTGGATTTACTCACGAGATGGTTCGTCACCGTTTAGCCTCTTTTGCGCAGGAGTCCACAAGATACGTAGACGAGTCAGATTTACATGTTGTAGTGCCACC
>CAZOXV010000007.1:0-17044 GCA_964583935.1 uncultured Methanosarcinales archaeon
ATTATCTCCAGCAAAAAAATAAGGATATGGAAGTCTATCTTTAGAAATATAAGGCCAAAATAATCCCATATAACAAGCAGCATATATTGTTGAAACCTTAACAACAACAATAAATCTTCTTCCACTAGCTACGAACCAGTAAGTCATACTAAAATTTGAAAGCAAAACTTTTGGAAGATAATTGTTTACAGTACATCCCGGCTGTTCTTCAAATGTCTTGCTTGTATCATACCCCGACATTCCTCTAAGTTCCCAATTGTACATATCTTCTTCATTGTCAGAATATGTTCTAATAGAAGAAAACACTTCATCACTTCCTGCTAATCCAGGTCCCTTAACAGCAAGCTCCCATTCATCATCCATATCAGATCGTTCTTCCCAACGTAGAATCTCATACGCTTGATCTCCCATCTTATCTTCACTAGACAGAAAATCTTTTAACTTCGTGAGAAGATCAATATGATCATCAGCAGATCCAATTTCATAAGGCATTACAAAATCCTCCTTAACTGATCTTTGTTTCTAGTTAATGTATTCATAATTATTTTTTCCCCTCTAGAAGAAGAAGCCCACTCATCAACAACTCCTGGATCAAGAACATTTACAATACGAGTTCCCTTATCCTTTTCTTTTTCCTGTCTATCAAGTCTCTTCTCAATATTAGTAAGTCTTTCCTTCTCTTCATCAACATTATTCTTTGGAGTAACCTTCTCCCCTTTCTGAAGCACGGCATGATATTCATCAGGCTGAATTCCATTATGTAAATGAGTCATGTTCTTAAACATATCAGCAATCTGCGTTCCACCATCTTTTCCAACAATTCCACCCTCATGCATTGTACTTACGCCCTGAAGAGCCATAGCTGCTGAACCCCCTGCTGATGCACCACCATAAATACCACCACCCATCGCTCCAGTAACAGCAGATACAGCATTAAATGCTAACTGCTTGGTAATCATTTGAGCAATCTGATTTAAAAAGTTCCTTGCAAATTCACGAAAAGCTTCTTCAGCAGATTTAGCTCCAGTAGCAAAATCAGTGAAAGCCTCAGCCGCTCCTTCAGCAAAATTGTTAAATACTTCTTCTGCTGTCTCTACTGTAAAATCACCCCATCCTTGTACATCATCTCTCGCATTTTTAAATCCTAATTTTACTCGATCAAAGAAATGCCCTTCAGATCTAATCTGTGCTCTTACCTTTTCATCTTGAAGTTGTTTAAGCTCCTCATTAATTTTTCTGGTAAATTCAGTCTTCTCTCTTTGAGCATCTTTATATGCATCACTTTCTTCAAGATTCTTTTCCTCTAAACTGCGAAGCCTTTCATTATGTATTCTCAGAATTTCATTCTTAAAATGCATCTCAGCTTGCAGCTTTTTCTGAGCATTTTCATAATTTAAGTCCTGCTCTTTCTCAATTTCAGCAAGCACACCTTCTCTTTGACTATTAACAAGATTGATTCGTTCCTTTTCTTCCTCAATTCCAGCTAAAGCAGCTTCCTTTTTCTTCTCTGCTAGCTCTTTTTCTCGATCAAATATTTTATTAGTATTATCAATATAAGTTTCAATTCTTTCAGTTTCAGATTGCTGCAACTCCAATTCAAGATCAACTAATTCTTCCTTAGCAGATTTAACTTCTTCCTCAGCAGCTCCCCTTTCTTCTAACTTAGAAATCACTTGCTCTTGAGCTTTAATACTTTCCTTAGTTTGAGCAATTCGTTCATCAGCAAGCTGCATCTCATATTCAGTTTCTTTAATCTGTCCAGTAACTCTTTCCCTTTCCAGATCAGCTTCTCTCTGCTTTAAAGCAGCTTCTCTAGATGAAGCCCTTTCTTCTGCTTCATCAATTATATCTTGAGTTATTCTTTCCTCAATTTCTCTGCTCTTATCTCGATAATCCTTTTTAGCATCAAGAAGCTTTCCATAATTTTCAACATTAGGATCATCTGCCCATCTCTTTCGAGCAAGCGCAAGCATAGAAGCAGCATGTTTTTCCTGAATACGAAGAGCTTCCAAAGAATTCTCTTTGACACTCATCAAAGCTTGCTTTTGAGAATTCTCTATTTGTTTTCTCCAATTATCAAAAACATTACCTTTATCATCAGATTCATCTCTCAAATCCTCTAAGACACTCTCATATTTTTCTTTCTGTAGCTTTCTTATTTCTTCCCAAGCTTCCTCAACTGAATTCACATCCCAAGGAGCAAGTCTTTCAGTTACTTGTTTTTTAGTCAGCTTATCGGGATCTTCAAGCAATTCTTCAAGATCAACCTTTAACGATTTTTCATATCGTTTTCTAAGTTCATCACCAGCATCTTCAATATCATCCATACTAGCCATAAGCTCTGCTTTCTGAACATCGGAAAGCTCTTCAAAAGTCTTTACTGCTTCTGGAGATATTCTTTTCAACTTTCCAATAAAAATATCAAAACTATCTACACCACTATTAACTTCCTCACTAAGATTTTGAAGTGTATTAACAAGTCTTTTGGACATCTCTTCATTTAAAGACATCTCCTCAGTGACATATGTAATAACTTCTCCAAGTTCTTTTTCACCTTTGAACAATGCATCAATTTGATTCTCAAAATCTTTTCTAGAAACATTCAATTTTTGCATTGTTGCGAATAGAAGTTCATGTGCTTCCTCAACAGAATTGATATTATCTATCTCTTCTTCAGGAATTAATGAATCAGTAGGCAGCTCTTTATATGCTTTCTTAAAATCTTCCAAACTGATTTCAGAATTTTCTAACTGCTTAGTAAGATTTCCTACAGATCCAATAACATAATCAATCTCCCTAGCAGCTTCTCCTCCCCACTTTTTAGTCATTGAATTAACAAATTCATCAACTATCTGATTTGCTCGTGACTCTTCATCAACAACCTTTTTAATTTCAGAGATAACTTCTTGTGTTTTGTCAGAAACTTCATCCAATCCCCAATCTTGTTGTTCAGCAAAATTGTCAATTGTTTCTGTTATATTATAAAGAGCATCTTTAGTTTCATCTTCCAATTCACCTAAAGCACCTCTCCATCCCTTTGTATCAATTCCCAAATTCTTTTGATGAGAATGAACATCTTCATAAAACTTGTCTATCTGCTCAATAGACTTCTCCATCTGATTGCTAAAAGCATCAAGAGAAACTTCGTCAACTGCTCTCTTCAACTCCCTGAATCCTTCCACACCTCTTCTAGGAACGCTTTCCAAAGAAACTCCAAGCTTCTCCTCAAGCTCTCTAGACAGATTCACTCCAGCAACTTCTACATCTTCAAGTCTTTTTAAAGTATTATCCCACTGATCAGGATTTCCAAATGCATCTTCAAGTGATTTGCCCCATTCCTGTGCTGCTTTTCCTAAAGCACCAAATTCCTGTGCTGCCTTACTTGCTGCTTTTGCAGCACGTTCATTTGCTGTTTCAGTACGATAAACAAGATAAACAAGCCCTCCAACTACACCAGATAAGAAAGTTACACTTGTAGCTAAACTAGTAAGTGCCCCTTTAAGTGCAGTTGCTGCTGTTGCTAATGTTCCTGCACTTTTAGCTGCTCCTCCAAATTTAGCAATCATTACTCCAGAAGCAGTTGCAGCAGTATGAATACGTCCAACTAGTGATACAATAGCAGGGATAACTAATTTACTCATTGCTGCTCCAAAAGCAGCAAAGGAAGAAGTGATGAGTGTTATTTTTCCTACAAGACCACCAAGACCATTAATGAACTTCTCAACCGCAGTAGTTGCAGCAGCGGCTGTGTCCACAAAAAATTGAAGAACATCAGTTAATCCTGCTTCTCCAAGAGCAACAGCAACTAACTTGAGTCTGTCTTGTAAGTTCTTAAAGGAAAGAGATAAACCCTTAATCTGAGTATCTGCCATTCTCTGTGCAGCACCAAATTCCTTAGTAGTATTAATAGCGTCATTTAAAGCATTAGAACCATCAGCAGCATTTCTCACTAAAACAGCAGCAACCTGAGCAGCACGAGTACCAAAATAATCAGTAGCCTTACCCATATCGACAGTCTGACGTTGAGTATCCCAAAGCAGAGGAACTAAGTTTTCAAGAGATTTCTCCCAACCAACTATTTTTGGATTAACATCATCAATACTCTTATCAAGTACCCTGAGATCACTTCCTAACTCTGAACTGGCATCAATCATTTTCAACATCATTCTGCGCAAGCCAGTACCCATTGTACTAGCTCTAATACCATTATCCGCAAGCGTCATCAATGTTCCACTGACTTCGTTCAGATTTAATCCTGCCTGTTTACCAGCAGCACCAACATAGTTAAAAGCAGTGGAAAGTTTATCAACAGAAAGTTTTGACTCATTAATTGCATTAGCAAAAACATCAGCAATTCGTGCAGATTCCGTGGCGGCAAGATCGAAAGCATTAATAGTAGTGGTAGTTAAATCAGCAACAGTTTCAAAATCGGACATAGTACCTGTTGCTAATCTAGCCACACCCTCAATAGCAGACATAGATTCTTGCAGGGACATGCCTGCTTGTCCTAAGTTTCTCATGCCTTCGGATACTTCTTGAGCAGAGAATTTGGTAGTGCGGGAAACATCTTTGATTACATCCCCAAGCATTGATGCTTGAGAACTAGTAATATTAATAATTGCTTCCAAATTACGGAGGGATTGATCAAAGTTAGATATTACTCTAACAGCTTCTCTCATCTGATTTTGTAAACCCTGAATAATAGTAGCAGCAGCAACAAACGCAGCAAACTGACGAACACGAGCACTAATTTTTTCAAGCGCACCTGAAAAAGCTTGTGAAACTTTCGTGCTGATATTTAACCGTTTATTATATTTATCCAAACTTCCTATATGTCTGCGGAGAGAATCTGTCCCAGCTTTCTGAGCAGTAGTCAAATTATTTAATATATCTTCTCTTTTTAACTCAGCATTAGCCGCAGATCTAATTACAGTTCCATACTGTGCTACTATCTTTTGTGCTTGTGCAGTTTCATTTGCCTTTCTTCTAACATTTTTTCTTGCACGTTCAAGTATCCGAGTATATTCATTAAACTTATCATCAGGAATACTATTTCTCAGTTTAAAAAGTGTTTTTTCAAGACTATTTATTTCAGATTTTATTTGCTTTTGAGGGAGACTACTATAATCCATAGTCTGTATTTGACGCATTCTCTTATGCAGATCATTATAAAAAGCCTCCGCTTCAGCATCAGCATGTCGATAGCTTTCAGCCGTATCCCTTAAAAGTTTCTGATGTGCTTCATGCTCCTTATTAGTTCGTTTTAAATTATTCTGATACTCTCGTAATTCCCCCTTTAATCCTTCAACCTGTCTTGCATATTTGTCATATCCTTCAGGGGATATGTCACCAAGTCTACGCAAACGTTTCAGATCAGATTCCAATTCATTTAACTGTTTGCTATAAACTTGCAGTCCTGTTGAATCAAGCGTTTCATTCTCAACATCCTCAAGAACATCATCAAGTCTAGTTAAATTGCTCCGAAAAGAACGAACACGCTCCTCAGATTCCTGCATCGACTGCTGTTGTTTTTTATAAGATCTCTGAGACTCATTCAGTTCTTGATTATATGCTTTTTGCTTAGTACGCAGTTCTTCAATACGTCTTGCATACAGCTCATAACCTTCAGGAGTTATCTCCTGATACTTACGCATTCGCTTTAAATCAGTCTCAAGTTCATTTAGACGCTTTCCATAAGCCCGCAATCCTGTCTCATCAAAAGCACCTAAATCAGCAGACTCCATTTGATCAAACTGAGCTTGAAATCTATCAAGACGATCATCTGTTGATTCCAAATGTTTATCAATAGCTGCAAACTGCTCTCTAGTAACTCCTAAAGCATTTCTAGCACCCTCACTCATTGCCCGAAAACCATGTCTGGTCTGCTTCAAGTCACCATTAAGCTCATATATTCTAGCACTAGTTACATCAACATTTTCAGTAAACTGCTCAAGAGTTTGCTGCTCCTCTGTAGCAGCACCTACCTCTTGAAGAGAGCGATACAGCTTAGTCAGTTGATCAGCAAATTCCTCAGATCTCCTTATAGCTTCCTTCTCAGCTTGTGAAGAACGCCCAAGAGAATCTATATATTCTTGTGCTAATCTACTTCTAACTTGAAGATCATCACCTGACATTTTTTGAGAAGTAGATTTTTGTTCAGGAGGTCCTTCAGTTTGAGGGGATCCTTCGACTTGAGGGGTCCCCATTTTCAGTTTTGAGACTTCCTCAACAGACTGCTTATATTTATCAATATTATTGATAATACTATTTATAGAACTTTGTACACTAGACTCAAGTTGCTTTATACTCTTGATAGCAGAATTCATCCCACTTCCAGGATCAGTTTTCTGCAAACCACGAGCAGCAGCAGCAACAGTAGAAAGAGAATTTGCAAACTCTCTCAGGGATTTAAGAGTTCCAGACTGAACCCCACCAGCAATGTTTATGAATAGGCCCCCGCCTTCTCCAGTAGCCATTATTTCTTGCCTCCAATCTTTTGCTTACCCTGAACCCATTGACGATGTTGACTCATCATCTTTTTCGTAAGTTTATCTCTTTCTTCCTGACTGAGGTTGTTATATTCTTCTGGATCTCTAAACAAAGGCATATCCTGTTTTTTCTCCTGCTGATCAAGAAGCTGTTTTTGTCTGTTAATAGAATTTTTTGTACTCTTATGTTTCTTCATTTCCTTTCTCAAATCAATTCCCTGTAAACTAGCGTGAAACTCATACTTTTCAATTTCTCTTTTTTGAATATGCTCATACATTAATTGTACTTGAAAAAGATGAATCCCACCTTGATAATAATGTTTACGATAAAAATCCTCTAATCTATATTGAGGAAAAAATTCCATTATTTTTAGAAAAGCCTCATCGAGGGGTGTTAGATCGGAATCTAACTCTTCTGTTGATTCAGAATTTCCTTCGCTCTCTCGATGAGGCTTAGACAGTTTTTTACAAATGCTTCATAATTAACTTCAAAGATAATATTTGCAATTTGATAAAACTGATTGTTGGTCATCTCATTGAATGTTGGTCTTTCTTCCTCATCAGTAACATATTCAAGAATTATTCCTAAATTTTCTGTGATTACTTTACGCAAAAATTCAATAGCTTCTTCATTACTTTCAAAGCTAGATTTTCCTTCACTTATAGAAACAATAGTATTCATAAGACGATCAGTTATATCCAACTGATCTCCAACAGATAGGGGATAGACATGAACTGAGCGAAGCTGCCTTGTTCCAACATCAATTGTCTTGATTTCAGGATTGAGTTTCCTTTCTTCTGACATAACATTCTCCTTAGACTAATTTAAATTTTTTGATACAACTGAGTGATTTTCTTAACGACTGATAAAAATAGTATAAAGTACAAAACAGGAATTTGTCAAAATAAAAAGCCCCCTCAATAGCTAGGACTGAGGGGGCTTTAGCTAGTTAAGCATCCTAAATGCTAATCAAAGAAGATCCTCCCCAAAGGCATCTCATCCCATATTTCATCTCCACCACTAATGCCACTATCAGCACGTTTAGACTCAAAAGTAATAGGAACATTAGCATTATCTTCCATTTCAAAGCTAAGTTCCATAGAACTTGTGACCTGTGCTCTAGGAAAGACAATGTACATATGATTAGTATGATTCGGATAAGTGTAAATCGCTTCCATACGCACAAAAGCAGGTTCCTTAATAGTTCCTAAAGGTATCTCACCACTATGAGCATCACCGTAACCTTCAGAAGCATCAACACCACGAGCATAGGCCAAGTTTCTTGGGTGCAACTCCTTGAACTCACACTCAAGACTTGCACTCTCTCGCAGAGGAATAGTCAAGTCTTCCAACAGAGGAAAACCAGACTCCAAACGCCAATACTCTACTTCAGAAGTAAAGCTAGTGCTGTTCAACGCCCCAAGTGAATCATCATGCTGATCAAGTACCTGATCTTTTTCAGCAATGTTGTCACTTGATTTTCCAACAAGAATCTTAGCCAACCCCAATGCAACAGTTGAAGTATCTTTTGTTACTGGACCAGACCTAGTTATTGCCATATCAATAACCTCCTAATTAATGTTTATTTGTTTATAAAAAGCCAATTCAGTATATCCTCTGCCTTTCCCCAAGGGGACTAAATTTTATTATGACGGAAAGAAATTAATGATGTTTTCGTGTTTGCAGTTTTCACGAAAGCATTTAATTTTTACAGACCCAAAAATTTCAATATCAACAACATTTCCATTATTTGAATCTCTTCCAAATCTAAATACAAATATTCCGTTTGGTTTTCTTTTCAATAATTTCTTTCCGCAATTTTCGCATAAAATCCAAGAATAGCTATTATCTTCACTCATGACCATTTTGCTCCCCATTTCAACATTGGAAGAAAAGAAATCATCTTTGTTTTATCGGGATTATATGTTACTTTTCCTTGAGGTTTTAAAATAATAGTTATCCCTCCAAACTTTTCCCAAGGGTCAACTGTTGTGTCGTATAAATCAATATAACCTGGATACAAAAGTTCTAAAATAGAATCTCTGAGCAGATACAGCTTGTCGCCTTCAGGATCATTTTTACTAAACATATATATGGGCATGAAAGCTTCACTAACTACTTTAGGCTCAATTTCATATAACAATACAGAAACCCACTGATCTGGAGTGTCACTTCTTGGAGCAGTTAAAATTCTATCAAAATAAACTTCGATAGAAGAATCCAGACCATCCAAAAAGAATTTCTTTACTGATCTCCATATATTAGTTTGTGAAAGTGTTGGATGCAAGCCCATTATTAATCCTTAATATTTTCCATTATTTCATCAAGTAATGGATAGAACTCCTCTTTAAGCCATTTAACTGCTTTTGGCATATTCTCATCTTCTTCACTATTATATTGAATCGTTGAATTGTCAAATATATGTTTTAAATAATTGATTTCCTCAAGAGGAAAATCCAAAGTAATATATGTATTTCTTTTCTCAACCTTTACAATATTCATTATAACTGCTCCTTAGCCCCCTCCAAGTTCTCGCATTCTTCTATAGAACAACTCACGCTCCTGCCATTTTTGATCAATCCAGTTCCAAACTTCTTTAGTTGACTCAATATAATGTATAATTGCATCCCCTGATTGCTCTGTAATATATTCTTCAGTTCTTTCTGCTTCGTCATATCCTAAATACTCTGATTCTTCTTTTGCAATTAGATAATCTTCAGCAGAAGCTGCTGTCAAAACAGGGGTTCCTCTACCCTCTTCATCATACTCTTTTGCTTTTCCACCTTTTATCTTAGGCTCATATCTACCAGTAAATGGTACCCCAGCATCTTCAGGTCTTGCTTTTTTCGCTAATTTTTTAAGTACAGCAAAATGTGGTAATAAATCTTTCAAAAGCGTATTTCTAATTTCTTCTTCAAGTTTTTCTTCCGCCCATTCTTTAAGAGTTGCAGCAAATATAGGACGAGGAGGTTGCCTTACTGAACCATGCTCAAATATTCTTGCATAATCAGCAATTGTTCTTATGTTTCCAATTCTTTCTGATACTTTTTCATGAGAACTAATTCCAACTTTCCATTTTCCCGCTCCTGCATTAATTGGACGAATAGCATTTACCATTTGTCCAGTAGCAATACCCAATCTGTCATCAAGTGCACCCTCTCTTTCTGGCCAATATTTTTCATTTGTTTTTCTATTAAACCACCAATCAGAAGCACGAGGCATCCAATTCATTGGACCTGTCTGAGCTGTGATATTATGTATAATATCATTACAAAGACTATTTGCTGCTCTTTTACTTAATGCGCCGCCTTCTTCCTCACCCATCCAGTACAAAATAGCTTTCTCAACACCTTTCACAGCTTTTTTAGCACTTTCAGCATCTCGCTGCACACGAGTAAGGCTCTCCCATCCAAAACCAAGTATTGATACTTTCCTTCCACCAGAGCGTGCCATAATCTACTCTCGTTGATCTTCAGTTAATCTACAGATTTTGACACCTGGAAGACGATGCATTTCCATCAAATCAATTTGATATTTTTTATCACCAATAACAAGCTGATCATTAACCCTAATATCAAGTTGATTTGATATAAATGCTTTTCTAGTTGAACTGTAAACACGAGCGTATATCTCTTCATCTATTCCCTGATCAGATAATTGACCTGTGAAAAGCAAATCAATATCAGTATAAATAGAATCCCAACTTGGAACAAGCTCATAATTCTCATCTCTTGTCTGTTCTTCTCCTTTCCTATTAATATCAGCAACAACATTACATCTATATAAAAACCCTTCTTTAGAAATGACCCCTTGTTCAAAAATTTCATCTATAAAAGAAGAGATAATATACTTATCTGTTGTTGTTGTTAATGAAATCAAGTCTCCAATAATAGCAGTAGTATTAAATGGAAAAACAGCTTTTATCATAAAAGTGCTTTCAAAAGGAGTTCTCGTTCTGGCCTCATGCTCAATATCCATATAACCATGAGTTAATATATCATGCTCATAATTATAAATATCAATTGGCTCAGTAAGCTCTTCCAGAACCAGAGCTATATCATTACCTAAATCATTTGCCATCGTTAAACTCATTAACAAGTTTAGTTATGTCATTTCCAAACTGATCATAAACGAAGCCATTTTCAATATAAGTCCCATATGATCCAGCAATGAGATTATCATCTTCACCAAAAGAAAGTTCTAGATCAGAATCCTTCGCTTTATCAAACTTATCATCCATCTCTTTCAGAATAGCATTGTAATGATTAAAACGGTGATTTAAGCTAAGTTGTTTATATTTAAAGCGATGGGCTGCTTGTATTCTAAGAATATCAATAGCATGTCTCTTTCCTCGCTCAATTCCCCACAACTGCAACGTTCTGCTTTCAATTGGGTATTTAAATCCAAGCTCATTTAGGGCCTGATAAGCAGCGTACTCATACTCACCAGACCCTAAAAGCTCGGCTGAAGAACCCAAAGAAGCACGAATTCCCTTTATCAGTTCTCCAGAAGATGCAATAGACATCACTGCCTCTCACATTAAGTAGTTTTCTTTTTTCTACTAGAACGCTTCTTCTTTGTAGAAGTGTCCTCAGTATTAATATCAGTTTCCTGTGAATCAAGAGTAGTCATACTTTCTTCTTGTACAGTAGTAGTTGGTTTTGGAGAGTCTTCCTCCAAAATTCTCAACGTAGGTCTACCTGTACGTCTATGATGTTCTACTTCTCTTTCCACAGCTTTTGGAAGAGTGCGTTTGTTAGAATCATAGATTCCAGCACGGACCACTCTTCCAGTAACACTATCCTTGAGATTAACTAACAATTCAATTTTCATTGACTGTTCTCCTTTGAGTTACTACTTAACTTTAATAGTCATGAGAGCATCAGGATGATAAATCACAGGAAGACCCTTGTTCTGAATTCTCATCCAAATACCTTCAGGGTCCCACTCTTCTTTGGTATCAGCATAAATACCAAAATGACGATCATTACCAAAAGGAGCGAGCATGAACTCAGCAATATCTTCCCCATCAATCTGACGAGCAAACATTCCCAAAGTATCATCAGAGATGAATTTCTTCTTCATGACTACTTTTGCTCTTCCAGAAGCATGATCAGAATCCATCCCATCGCCCTCAATAGTAATCTTGTTGCTAGCCTTATCCACGTCACTGATTGTGTGTTCTTCATAATCAAAAGGTGTACGCAGATCATAAATTCTCACAGAAGATCCTGCTTCAAAATCAGTAGCATCATCAACATATAGATCATTAGCACCAGAAGAAACATTCTGAGCTAACCATGCTGTGATTTCAAACATATCATCATACACAGTGAGATTTCCAATTCCCAACAAAGCACCGATAACCTGTGCTGGACGAGAAAACAAATCGCCATCCCCAAAAGCAGATTTCTTCAAAAGATTCTGAAGATCAGCATTGAACATCAAAACTTTCAACATCTCAGAGTTGATGAAGTAATCAGTAGGATTAGTTCCTACGTCTTCAGAAAACAGTTTTCTGGAATCAAACATATCTTGAATGGGAGTAGCGTTTGTTCCCGGAGAACCATCAATATCCCAACGATCTTCCCCTTCAAGAGTTATCTTGTGAACACTAGGAACACCATAATCAACAGTGAACTTAGTGCCACCTTCACGCTGATATACAAGTTCGTGATCAAAGAATGCCTTAGCAAGCATCCATTCACGCCTACGAATACAGCGATTCCTCAATCTACGCTGTTGTCTGGCAAGCTGTCTACGAGCAGTATTACGCTGAGACTGACTCAAAGGCTCACGCAGATTGTTCAGACGCTGCTCATCAATAAACGCTTTTTCCTTCCAGTATGCAGCAGCAGCACTTCCTTCCCCAAAATAACCGTCATCACCCATAACAGGTGCGGGAGCACCGGGGGCAACAAAAGGGGTCAATCCTGCTGTTCCATACTCAATCGCCCAACGAATCCTATCTGACTCATATTCCACAGCAGAAAACAGATTCGTAAAAACAAGACTATCAGGAGAAGGCATCTTCTGAATAACCTTGTTTAGTGTTTCATGCTGCAATTCCTTTGGGATACCTTTCATATTAAAAACCTCCTATAAATTTTTCTTTCGCTATTACTTTACTATGTAGTAACCAGCATCATCTTCAGACACATTTCCAAGATCAGTCATTGCCTGTGAATCCATACCAGTAACTGCATTCTTGTACAGCACAGCATTAGACAGCAGCACAGAACCAAGACCCCCCTTAGCATCCCTACCAGCACCAGTATCTACTTCCATATCCAAAATGTAAACTGCTTTACTACGCTTTCCAGAATCAGCATCTTCGGATTTAACGTAACAATTTGCATTCTTAGCTACAGTAAAGTTTCCTGAAGTAGCTCCAGTTAAAGTTATAGTAGCTGTATACTTGGAAGAGGAACGATCAATAGTGCTGATTTCACCAGACTCAGCAGAGGTATTAGAATCCATAATAAGAATGCTGTCGCCTTCATCCAGCTTATAGGACTCTACCAAATCAACATCAAAATTATCTGCTGCATTGCAATCATTTGTCAGGAAAACACGAGCAAAATCATTGTCCTTATCAATAGAATCTGGAACATAAGGTACAAGTTTGTTAGTATTTTGATCTTCTGCCAGGACAGTTCCTTTAGGCAAACATCCATATCCTGCCCTAAAAGTCTTGTCCAATAGCAAAGCAACCTCACGAGGAGACTTATAAAGTGGCTTCTCAATATAAGTCTCGTAGCCAGTAATCGTCTGCTGTGGAATATTGCCTCCCAATCCAGCAGAAGTCCTGTGAATCCCAGGAAACTGAGTCCTGTTCTCATCATAACCAGGCAGTGCCATAATATTACCTCCTTACAAATTTTTCTTACTGTTTAGCTTGTTCCTGAACGCCTACATAAGACAGCATTTCATTAACAAGAGAATCCTCAGTCTCAGAACTATTCTGATGCTTATCATCAGCACCAAAACCCATTACAGTCTGAGAACTAGTCAATTCACCAAGAGTCTCTGCCCATTCCTTGACTTCATTCTCAACACTCTCAGAGAACTTCTGCTCATCCAGAACATCGTTCTCATCTACAAACTGATTGTGATCAACTTGCTTTTTAACCTTGCTGTGTAGACGAGTAGGAATCTCATGAGCAGAGAGCTTCTGATCAACAATAGAGTCTGCTTTCTGCTTAATATCCTGTGCTTTCCTCAAAGCTTCAGCCTTCTCCAATTTTGCGACACGACTCTCATAGTCCTTAATAGACTGAGACAGATTCTCCGTCTCTCCCTTCAAATCATCACGCTCTTTCTGTACCTGTTCGATCTGTCCAGACAATTCAGTAATCTTCTGATCCTTCTCAGAAAACTGATTCTGAATCTCTTGATACAGATCTGGATACTGCTCTTTCAGTTCCTTTAGAGTCATAGATTTTTCCTCCATACTGTTTTTTGTTTCATAGTTATCTTCCAAATTTTCCTCCGATTCAACAAGACTGACTGTAAGCTCTTCCTGTTCGTCTGACAAAGCAGCAACTCCTGTGTTGGGATCTGCCCCAAATACACAAACAGAAGCTTCCTTCAGCTCAGACTTGCGAATAACAGTTCCAGGACCCTTCATAGTAAATCCATTTACATCAGCCTTCTGTCCTTCTCCAAGCTCCTCAATAACTAGAGGGGTAATAGACATCGAAGCCTGATATGGAAAACCATCATCAAGATTTGACTTGAACTCCTGAGCGACATCATTTTTCAGTAAGTTGATTTTCTCAAATGTAAGTTTGTTATCCTTCTTAGAAGGCTTACTGTTTGCGACACCAACTTTTCTCTCCAAATCATGCTGCTCAAGAATAGGATAACGTTTCCTATTTGTTTGAATTCCTGAAACATCAATAGCAAGATCTCCCCAAAAGAGTCTTCCCTTTATGATGTTCCCACTATAAGCTTCCATTGAGAATGAACCATTTCCATTATCATCAATAGAAAGCTTAATGTCTGCGTCTTCCGTAAAACACAATTCCTTCTTTGGAATTTTCATGGTTTTTACACCCACATCATCACCTCCTTGTTTAGAACTACTTTTGCCAACTTTTGAATTGGCAACTCTGATTGCTTTTTGAGCACAATCTTTTCCATTGTCCTCTTTGCACTGATTATATACTGAATTGGCTACTTCCGCTATATTATTAGAATCTGAATTTTTCTCCCAACGAGTATTACAAACAGCATATCGTTTGTCAGTATCTGGAAATTCAGATTTCATGGTTTTGTTGCTCATGCACCTTTGCAAGAAATCCTTCTTTTTCTCATTATCTTTAGGTTTTGGTAAAGGCATATTTAAACCTCAAGATTTTCAATTTCAATATACTTCAAAACTAAACAAGCTCCTTATGTTTTACATTTAACACAAGTTCCTATCCTTAGCAAATCATTCCTGCTTATCGCTATCATCACCTTCAGGCTCGCTTTCCTTTTTCTCTTGGATGCTTTCCTGATCATAAGCAGAAAGAGTCTCTGGATAGATCTCATCTTCATTTGCTTTCTGTTTCCTAAGTTCAAAATAATTAGAAAATCCAAGTCTCCTAGCAACAGTTTGTCTTGGAATTCCTAAAGTGTCAACAACAGAAGCGTGCTTAGATCCTAATAATGCTTTTGCCATTGACTCAATATCCTCAAGCCTAGAAATAGGCAAGCAAATATCAACTAACTGATATACTGCTTTGGAAACTCTTTTCTTCATTGGCTCTTGATTATTAAATCCAACAACATCCTGCACACTACGATAATATTTGAAATCTTTTTTAGCCAATGAACGTAACCAGAATATTGGCCTCCAAAAATCATAAGTTAAAAACATCTTAAAGTAATGAAGCTCATCATTAATTCTATCACCTTGGGGACCTTGAGAAGCTTTCACACTTGCATAAGTGCTGCGATAATCTCCAAGCATTGTGTCTTGTGGTTTTTGAAGTCCAGAACTTACCATCTGCATAATGTCTGTGTCTTGATCAGATATTGATGACAGCTTTGGATTTATGCACTCAAGACTCATTCCTGGAGGAAGAACTAATGTCCCTCCAGGATCTTTAGGTTGCATTATTCCTGTTTGTCTTCTCTCTTCTTCCCCCATCTGTAACCATCTACGGAAAGACTTTATATCTTCCATTTTTATGACCCACAAATAAGCACCACTAGACTTCTTATGATCAATCTCATATTTTTTCAGAGATTCATAATAGTTTACCCATTCAATAGTAGTTTTAATATGACTAACATTACGTTGCGTCATAAAACCTTTATTCCAATGAACAATAAAACGATAGTATCCAGCAGTCTTGTTATAAGGGGAAGAATTTTTGCGTCTAGCTTTTGAATGACGAAGTTTATCCTCATTATAGCTAGGATGATTCTTAACTAATGATTCAAGTTCAGGATAATAACAAATATTTATAGAAGGAATTAATGCTTGTTCCTCTTCAGCATATCCATCATTATCAACTGTTTTCTTGAAATTGACTATATAGAAAAGAGGAAAAGATTGTTTGGTGGGATGAAATATAATTCCAGAATTATTATCCCCTCCACCTTTAATCATCGAGGGTCCTAGAAAATCAATTTCCACAAAACCATCTTTGTGTAATGTAAGGCTGAGAAACAATTCTCCTTCAATCTCTGCTCTAGCACAAAATTTTGGAAAGAACTGATATAAATTATTGCGGGGATCAAGAGCAATCTCATCAATATCTTTCTGTAGATCACGCACTTGAGCATTAAATTCAAATCCCCATCCAGCCATTCTTCCCATTATATCTCTAATATGAGAATTTATTTGAGGATTGCTTTCAGCTTTCGCCCAACATTTTTCCTGTAGCGTATGCAGATCACGCAGATCATTTTGATTTACTGTTGGAAATCCATCTGCATCAACTTCTGGTTTTCCGGTTGATCCACTAGCAATAGGAAAAGAAAACGCCTGCAATGCTTCATCGGAAAGATCACGAAGCATCTTTGCATTTTCTTCATTAGCTAATGATTCAAATGGAATTATTTTATTTTCACTCATTAAACTTCTCCTTTAAATCGTTTTGAAATACAAACTGATTTTGTTTTTCTTTATTGCATATCCTAAAAAATAATTAGAGTAATAATCGTGATAGATCCCTCTGTATATCTGTTTATCATTTCTAATTATTCTAATCATCTCATTTTTGTTATTATAAATAGTGTTATAAGTATAAATATGATTTCCATTTTTATCATATCTAAAAAATATTTTCTTTCTTGGATATGAATGAACTACTTCTGTTCCATCAAATTTTAAAACATCATAATTCTTTTTGTATCTATAGTATTTCTTATGAGCAGGATTTTCTTTAGCATAGTATGTTTTTATACTTTGATCAAAAATTTGGACAAGCTCTGCTTGCATTTCTTCTGATTTTAAAATCTCAATATCTTTTTCTATCTGATTAAAAAGATCACGATTTGCAAGCAGAGCATTCATCTCTTTGATAATATTTTGAGAAAGTTTTTTCATCTAAAATCC
>CAZOXV010000008.1:0-16175 GCA_964583935.1 uncultured Methanosarcinales archaeon
GCTCTAGTAAAAAAATAGGTACGAAGATACCCACTAAAGATATAGCAAAATGTCTCAGAGAGTGAGTTATATAAATTTCTGTAAGCTCTCTATTAAGAAGATAGTTGACTGTATGATGGTCATGAGTGTGCATTCTAATATTTGAAACGTAAATATTTAAAATGCTTTCCCTAAAATAAAAGAATAATCTAGTAGACTTCCACTATAAACTCCGAACCAAGGTGTTCTCCATGTAAAAAGAAATCCTCACCGTCATCAGGAAGAAGCAAAGCTTCCATAAAAACATCAGAATAACTATCACCCTCAATGCCATCTATATTTTCCATAATATCACGTATAATATTTAGTTCTTCTTCAAACGTCTCTGAGAGATAAGCATTTTTTGTACACTTTAGTATCCCATAAGGATCAGTAAAAGAATCAGGATCATTGTTTGCACCAATCACACAAAAATCATTATGTTCCGGATAATAGTAAAAAGTATATTGTATGTTCGGATTCCAGTTTTCTACATATAATGTTCGTGAAAGATATTCTCTTTCAATCTCTTCAGCATCAAATTCAACACCCATTTCTTGCTGCGATATTAGACCCCGTAACTCAATAAAAAATCGCTCCCTAAAGTCCTCGTTTTGTACAGCAAACTCATTAGGAACTCTACAATCATAGTTACTTGGAAAAAGAGATGGGGTCTCAAGATCTTCATTGAACATCACATTATCAAGCGGTATACCATTTCTGGCCATAATCTCAAAAACAAGTTTTACAAGATAAGTCATCTGATTGTCAGAAAATCTATTTCCATCACCAGTTAAACCTACGTGTATAGATGAGCCGTCAAAACAGCGCGTGAACTGGACAGTGGAATCTTCTCTCACGAGCTTCATCGACCTTCCCTCACCATCCACAAGATAGTGTACTGCTTTATGTTTTTCATCAAGCCAGTCAGAAAATTGAACTTCAGAATCTAGTAAACCTGCAAAATATCTCCTTGCTGCACTATTAGATGTATGAGGTAAAGAATGGATTACAATATTGTCTCGCTTATTATGATAATGTGCTGGTTTCCCCAGCAATATATTCTCATTACAAGTTGCAGATTCTTCACATAATGTTAAAGGTTGTACGGTCAAAGAAGTTCCTGCAACACTTGCATTGAATTCCTCTTTATCAAACAGATGTGTAGTTGGAAAGTACTCCTCCATAAGATCCCTGGGATTGATAGCGAAAACAAAATTATATGTTATAGGGGTGTATCGTGAAAATTTAGGGTCATAAACTTTGGTCCCCGCACTTTCAACACAAACCTTCTCAAAAGAAGGCAATATCTCACACTCATCGCCAAACTCAAAATCATCATTATCTCTTACAAAAGCCATTACATCGCTATCAAAAGAAGACACGACTGGGCCAGAACTATCCCCTGCAAAAGAATTCTTAAGAAACCTATAATCGACTCTATTGTTATTTATTCTCCACGCTTCTTGATCTGTGCGCTCAAATTTGAAACTTGTCTCTGTATCTAAAGCACTGATACCTGAAAGTGCGTCATAGGTTTCAACATCACTATTCACAATACCCAAATTAAGATACCTGTCAAGTGACCCCCTTAAAGTCACCATTCTGCTATATTGCGAAAAGAGATTGTCATCATCATCGTAGAGCTCTATATACATCATGCGTCTACTTAAGTTTCCTTCTTCTCCTTCAGATTCAAAACGTACCATTATGTAATACCCTTCAGGAATTGTGGTATCATAAAAATCACAGTAACAACCCCTATCATCAACATCGAGACACTCTGTGAAACGCTTTACAAAATTTTCATAACCTGACAATATAGGGTCACAAGTTCCGCGTTTCCATTTCAAATTACCCACAGCAATATATGTCTCGGGGTCAACCCAATGATAACGAGGTTCTGATGCTGTATGCTCATAGTTTTCTTCAATAAACATATAAAGCGAAGGAAATTCATAACGACCATCTACCACATCTTCTGAATACTCAATAAATCCATCAATTATTTCCTTGATTAAGTTTATCTCGGTTATGTTATATCTAGTCTCGGTTGTGAAAGATGGGCGGACAGAATAAGTTCCATAATCATAAAGTAAATTCTGGGGACTTGCATCTGGAATGGGTGCACCCGCCCAAACATTATATGCGAACAGAACGTCTATATAGAATTGTTTGACGTCTTCCAATTCTGGAATCCCTGGCTGATTAACATATAAATCAGGGTGAATAGTATCAAGTACTTCAAAGACCATGGCTAGAGTTATGCTATTAACTAAGTCAGCAACATTTCGCTGAAAATAATACATGACTTCGTTAGCCATAGGTCTTTTAGAAAAATATGCCAAAGCAGTGAATGCGAGATTCCCACTATATATATCATAAAGCTGCATTATCTGTCTCGCAGCATATCTTATATTTTTTCCAGGTGTACGTAAATCTGAAGCAGTAATATCTGGTTCTGAAGGCTCAATTGGAATTAATCCAAATCTGTCCTCATCTTCATAATTTGGGTCACCGCGTGATGTCACAGAAAGTATTGATTTCATAAGATAATAGCAATCCCCAACTTTGTAATGAACTGCTTCACAACTTTCCATTATTAGATTATCATACTGGTTTAATTCTTCAAGATCGAAATCCTCTTCTGAGTATGTTGGTGTTATCTCTTCTAAATCCGCAGGAACCATGCCTGTGACAAAATTTGATTGGGATCTGCCCGTTTGAAAATAAGAACTCGTATCAGAGACGCCGAAAATAAAGTATAGTGTTGAGAAAGTGAATACAGCTGTCAAAATTATTACCGAAAAGAATTTTACAAACCGGACCCATATATTTCCATCCATACTATTTCCTCATTTTCTTCATCACTTTATCTATGATGTTTTTTTCTATAGACTGCTGGACAAGCGCAGAATATATCTGATCATAACTATAACCAGATTTAACGAGATTATAAACATACTGTCTTACTTTGTGTTCGTTAATCACTTCTTTGGATTCAAAGTAGACAACAACGACAACTGAAATTAATATAAAGAAAATTATAATTCCTATATAGATATAAAATTCAAACTCAGAATCATCTTCATAAGCATCTTCTTGGATTTCTGGTGTTTTTTCTTCCGCTGGTTCAGTTTCCTTGGATGATAGACAATCACCTATACAACACTCCATCTCAAGGTCGTCAGAATAAGTTCTTACGCCGCTGCAAGATTTATCAAACTCACAGAAAGAACCACCCAAAGAACCACATTCAACACGCTCTTTCTTTATACCTTCATAGATACAAACATTGTCTATACATTCTTCACAGTCAAAATCATAATGAACACAATCTGGATCACAGACCCCATCTCTTTGCAAATCACAATAATTATCTTTGTCCCCTGAAGAACAATCGTCAGGGCAAGTAAGATGGTTTTCTATGTTATTACAAAGACCCTCAGAACAGGGTTCACAGATACCATTATTGTTGCAAAAAGAAATTTCATCATCTCCGCCGTTGATAGATAATGTATAATCTTGTCCATAGTCTATGTCTTCAAAAAAGAAGATACTGGTTGTGTTTGGTGAGGGGTTTATTGAAATCTGGTTATTCTGTATGTCTGTTCCAGTATCTGAACTCAGATCTCTCCCAAAATAGAAAACATCTCTATAATATCCATTGTAACTAAAAGGGACTATAGACGTCACATCTAAATCTTTTACTTCGATATATAACCCCGAAGAGAAAACTGATAATGATGTCAATATAACGAAAAAGAGCATACTGCAAAAGAAAGTAAACTGCCTAATCGTCATCACCCTCTATTATTGTATAATAACCCGTCCATGCTCTTTTTACAAACTCTTTGGCCATAACGAGGTTAATACCTGTTCTATAACTTCCTCTTGAAGAGGTATAAGGATCGTGTACAACAAGGTATTCATCGTTCCCTGCAATTGCAAGAACAAAATGCTGTACAGGACAATATCCTATATCGCTTCCCGCAGGACTACAAGAAGTTCTTGACACTTCATCAAAATCTAAAGAAAGCTTTAGTCTTACTAAACCTTGCTCAAGAGAATCAAGAATTAACTCATAATCTTCATCTGTGATTTCAGTGGCAATTAAAGTGTTCTCTTCCGCACCGTTTTGAAACTCCACATTACGAAGCACATACTCAGATTCAATTCTGTCACGAGTTTCTCGTATATTATTCGGTCTGCCAGAGCGTAACTCTCCTATTAGATTATCGACATTAAATGTGTTGATACTTCTCATCTCGTCAAAAAGATAACCATAATATGCATAAGCCATCTGGAGTGATTTGAAACCACAACCAACTATACAGATATGTCTATAATCTATATTACATCTTCCATCGTCACAACCTCTTATGTTACACTGATTGAAGTATGGCACCATCGGAACACTTATACCTTCTGGGCAAGGACCCACACAAACCCTGTTGTTTCCATTGCCTGAACATTTGTATGCGTCAGAGTTACCTGAATTATGTAATGCTCTTGTTCTGCGCCCGACATATGTACATTCGTTTGAAACATCCATAACTACATGTCCAGAGTCAACCTTGGGAGAAGGCCTGTATTCTTGTTCTGAACCCTCTTCAGAATAATCAGAGGCATCAACAGAAAAGCTTAGTGAATTTTCGGAGAATCCTGTAACCTTAAATTGACCTTCATCTTGTATGAATGATAGGTGATATCTAAACGGAAAGTATAGCTGTGATGCAACAATTTTCGAATAAAGTTTTGAGTCAAGTTTTGTTGCAAGATCATTAGTAATCTCTTGGAAATCAAAATCATCAAGGCAAGAAGAATCGTAGCTGTTTACAACAGGCGCATCCATAAAAACACCACAGTTGGCAGACTCAATATATAACGAAGAAGAGGATTCTGATAGAACCTCTTTGAAAGAATAATCGGCAATCAAGTCAAGAACAAACAAGTCTGCATCTATTCTACTTTGCATTGTTGAAAGGTGCATCTCTCGCTCTCCTAATGAACCAAAAAAAGGGTTCCTTGAATACTCTGTTGCTTCGGAGACATGATGGATAAAAAACATGGCAAACCCAACCATTATTCCAAGAAGCATTAGTAAAGGGAGCATCTCCATTCCTTTTTTTCCATGTCCTATCATGGTCTCACCGTTGATTCTAATTTAATTTCATATATTTTATTATTTGGCCCGTAGAATCGGAAAGAAGTTATTGTGTTCTGAGGGCTTAGGTTTGGAACTTTATGTCTGCATCTCTCCAATAAAGACAATTCAGCTTGCGCTCCATCCTGGGTTCTCGTTCGAGTAACTTCTATGCTTTCATCTAATGAAGAAATCTCTCTGCCACGACCAGAGGATACGCAAGACAGATCAGTAATAGTGAAAAAACATCTTGGATTATTCGCAGGATAATTTGTACAAAAAGCTGAAGCAAAAGAGCTGGCATAATCAATAAATTCCTCAGCAAACTCTTCTTCATTGTCATAAACATATGCAATGTATTCTGCTAGATTCATACCGACATATCTTTCGTCTATAAAATTTGCAGGCGTTCTGAGAAATTTGACAATCTCATTTAGATAAACATCTTGATATTCTGAAGGAGATACATCGCCTCCAATCAATTGTGAGACGGCGACATTCATCATAAGGATAATAAATATCATGAAAGATCCAACTATCATGAGAACTATAAAATCCGGAGCGCCTTTCTTTGAATTTATAATTTCCATTTTCTATCTAAACTCTCTTGAAGATATCTGGGTTGAGACACGCACAACCCCAGGAAAGATCTCCCCTTCTTTCTTAACAAGTACAGGGACATCGTACGCCTCCCTGAAATGAGAACCAAACCAACCCGTTGTATATGCTTCACCATTTCTTTCAATAATCCTTGTGCTTTCCACAGGATGGTCCCCTGTATTATCAAAATATGTCTCTTCTTCTTCGAATGTTAACTCAAACCTAAAATCGTGTTTTATCCCGTCGAGGGCAAGGCATCTTTCTAAAGTTTCATTCTCGAATTTACTATAATCAATAATATTGTAGCTTCTTCCCGTTTCATCCTGGTAAGCAAAACACAGTGGAGACAAAAAAGCTCTTTCTATGAATTGGTTTTTTTCTATACCCTCTGGTATTATGTTCACTTTATTGGATGCAGATGAGAGTGTACCCACAAATGCTACAAACGCAAAAGCAATCATGAAAGAATAAGCTATATAGAGCATGAATTTTGATGCTGAAACATCACCATCAGCTTTCTTACCAAACACATAAAGCATTATATATCACCCAAAACAGAGACCATCACAGTTCTCAAATCAGCGAGATTCTCTACAAACTTATCTTCATCGCCAAGATACAAAACAATAGCTTTTTCCGGAAGCTCAACACCCTCTATTTTCTTAAAGAGTGGATCGATTCCCAGAAGACGTGTTTTCCCAGATTCAATGTTTTCATTTATTGAAATCATGTTCAAGATTCTACACGCTATATTTTGATTCCCTATATTTTTGTAATGATAATATCCATGAAACTCGTCTGCACCTGACAAAGATAATATTATTGTCAAATCATATTCCATATATGTCTCTCTAAACTGATTAAAGGATCTTACAGATATTGATTCAAAACGTGAAGCCAAAGCAGATTCTAAATCACCCGCAAGCCTTTGGACTTCTGATCTTATTGATTGAGGAGCGTGAAAAACAAACTCTATCGTTCTATATTCTTCTTGGTTGTAACCTTCAACACAAGCGAGAGAATCTGTGTCAAAATTTTCATTTATTGTTATAGAAGAACCAGATTTAGAGATTGTAAATCCTTCAGAATCTGAGATTTCATTGCTTGGAGTAAAACTGTATCCAGCATAATTTTTTCGGAAATGTGCTTTAATATCCTCATCTTCTTCCTTGTATATTGTTACAGAAGATCTATTGACTTCTATTATTCTTCCGTGCAAAGGATAGAAAAAATTCACAACAATATTCTCTGGTAAAGAATGGATTTGATTAAGAAAAAGTGCTGTGTCTTTTATGATATATTCATCAATACGTCCTTCATCCTCGCCGAACAAAATACCCAATCGTGTAAGCATAATCATCAGAACAGCACCAAGGACTAGAGATATAACCGCATAAGGCACAAGTTCCGCATTTTTTCGCATGGTTTTATACTAGAATACTTCGTTTAAATATCTTTCTAGATAGAGAAAAAAACAAAGATTAATCGAAATCCATATCAGAGAAATCATCTTGAAAATATCCATTTGATAAATGTAAGCAATGAAAATCTGCAGTACATGCGATAAATCTTCCATTTTGTTTTTCCAAATAAATCTGTAAAGAAGTTCCACTTTCGTGTTTATTGCCAAAAACAACAAAATAATCTGAGCTGAAACTATAATCGCCAGGATTCCTTCCATCAATAAGTTCATTATGAGTTTCATAGTTCTCACCATCTGTGTTTGTTAAATACTGTATTGCAGGCGATAAGAAAATGAGTGGTGAAGATGTGCACATTGTTGAGCGTGGCACATCGTTGCCAGGTGTCACACCCTTGAGCAGACAAATGCAAGTTTTGTCTTCCTGACAATCTTCTTGATCGAAAGTTACTTCAATATTACCATCATCTGTTGCTAAGCTAAAAGTTACCTCGTGTGGATGTTCTAAAATAACTACAAAATCAGATTCTTTTGATATTCCATGAAAAACAAGACCAGTGGTCCTTCCATCTGGAATCTCGTTAAGTTCAGAAACAAAATGAAGGAGGTCTTCGCCATCTCTTGATTCTATTTCAAGATAGCTCGCGAAAAGATTTCCTGTGACAAAGAACATTGCAATAGCTAGAATAAACATTACAATAAACTTAGGCATAACGTCTGCTTTGCTGAACATCAAACTCTCCTTCGCTTGTCAAATAACTTTTTGAGCGATAGCGCGAACCCAGGAACAAGAGGTACAAATATGTCACTTTCTTCTTCATCAACACATTCCTCTCTAAATGGGTCGAAGACACCATCACCACAATCTTCGTAATCCATTAGTTCTCCTGAAGTTTCCTCACCATCTTGCCACATTCTTGAAAAGCCAAAAATGACAACGCCGAGAACAACTAGGCCAATAACAAGAATTACAAGCTTATCCATTTCTATTGCTGCTTTCTTCATTAACAATCACCTTAAATAATAAAATTTTACTAACATATTTCTAAATCTTCATCAACTAAAAAAGGGTAAACTAATTTAGTTCTTCCTGTTTCAGCACCAAAAATACGATGTATCTCCTCGAAGTATATGTAAACATAATCTAGTCCTCCATATTCATCCAGGCCAAAAGAAAAACTCACATCATCACCAACATTCAATTCCTCAGATAGCAAATTTTCTGGAATGCAATCAGTCTCTCTAACCGAGTGTTTTATCAATTGCATGTGGTCAAAAAGGTCCTCATTGTAACCCATATCATCAGAATTTGCTTGGTCAGAAATAGGAACTACTAAAATGTCTACATTAACATAATCATTTCCATCCCGAGTAAAGGCACCAACTCTAGTGCAAAACTCGTCATCATCATTCCAGTAACAACCATCACTATCCCGTTGACCATGATAGAAACACGTTTCTCTAGTTCGTGCATCATCGCAAGTATTTATTATACCCAATCTGTATGCTGCATCAGGATCACAAAAATTGTCATAGTTACTTACGAATTCTCTAGAAGAATACAATGTTATTTTGTTTGGGTCTGAGGAAAACTCTGTATAAAAGTAATACTTATCATTGACAAGTTCAATTTTCCGGTTCCTTTCATTGTCACGTTCCTCTGGTTTTATGACTAAGTCATTTTCATTGTTGCTCCCCGAAAAATAAATAGGATGGTTCTTTGTACCAAAAGTTATATCAGACGCCCTAGTTTGCGATGGAAATAAATCAGACATAATATTGTGTTTTGTCGAACGAATAGCTAAAGAGTATACTCCTCTTGAAACAGATTGGGAAAACAAATATGCATCTTCTATAATATGGTCTAGGTTGTTTTCTGGAACAATGTCTGCATCAAGAGTATAGTAATCCCAACAATCTTTCCCCTCTTCAGCATCTACTGCAATCTCGGCAAACTTACCTCCCAGCGCATCAAAAAATGGACGTATTGCATCTCTATCAACTAGACATTCTGTGCCCGACCAAAAACAATTATTAGCGCAATTATCTTCTGTTAAAGAATTACACATTGCTTGATTCTCTGCGTGTTCGCATTGACAATCTTCTTTATTTCCACTTTTTGGAGCAAGCTGAGCATTATATTCTGGATTGCAAAAAGGAAATCCATTTTGGCCTGTGTCTAAGCCACTTGCGTCAGAAAATTCATCCAAGATATTGAACAAACTAGGATCTTCAATATTCTCAGGTGTATTAAGAACAATAATTACCTCGTCAGCGTTTGCCAAAATAATAGAGTCATAAGATAGAATATGATTAAGAGTTGCACGTTCTAGTACTTCATCTGTAGAGATAAGAGATTTAAAATTATCGCGCTCAGAAAAAAGGGGCTGGTAAAAACGTAGATTGTCTTGGTATGATGATTCTGAGAAAGATGAAGACCCATCACCCAAACTATAATCTTCATTGCCTATTCTCGCAATCTGTCTCGTCTCTATGCTTTCTGCCGTTCGTTTTCTAATAGATGGAAAAGAAGTTCCTGAATTCTCTAACGGAAGACCATAGTATAATTCTACGTCAGGTATAGAAACCATCTTAATCTGTGGAACGTGATCTGTATCATCCTCCGTAAAACTTAACATCACCAAAAGGTCATCGTCTGATTCCAAAAGTTTAATATTATTTTTAGAATCGAACGCAGAAACAGTTGCAGTTCCCCCTGTACCACCTTGACCATCTGTAACAGAAACATCTTTTGTGTATAAACTTCGTTTGAAAGGTATTATGCAATACTCGTCAGGATTTTCAGTCCTTTCTTTAGCAATGAGAATATCATCAACCAAAGACTCCCAAACTGCCACAAGACCTGAATCAGCATTAATCTGATCTCTTGTTATACCACGCCACTCTCTATTGACTTCAATGAGCTTATCCTGCATCTCTGTAACTTTATCATCTGTTACATGAACCTTGCCATCTGGGCCCATTATTGAAATAAAAACTACAACAACCACAGTAAAAGCTAACAAGAATGCTATTACACGAGTTATTGCTTGAGATTTTTTAGATATCATTTTCTAAACGGATTCATTGATTGTCCTCTTGAAGCCCAAGAGCGGATTAAGAATAGCATTGCTACTATTGCTAAAATTATAAGTACCCAGCCGGCTAATTGGCTGATTTCAAAACTTCCTTTCTTCTGAGACATTAATTTTATTTTTATATAATTAAGTAAAAAGTCCATCCTAAATCACTTCCTTACACACTCAGATTCATCAATCATATCCCAGTCTCCAATTCCAACATAGCTTGGAATATCTTTGTTAACCGGTTCAATATATACAATACCATAAGTTTCACCGGATTCTATTTCTAAATCTTCATCAATAAGCAACCTTCCATCCATACCACTGTTATATTTAAGATAATCAAGATAGGTGTAGACTTCAGACTTCTCAAGACAACAAGTTTCATCATCATCTGCACATAACCATTTTTCGTGTGATGGAGCAACAACTAGGTCGCCACTGCAAGAAGACAAGCATTCACCGCCGTTTCTAATACAAAGGCTGAGTCCAGGATCGTCACGTCTTGCTATACACTCTTCATCATCTTCTCTACAAGGTTTTGGTTCCGCTTTATAGACTTCAAAATTATAAAAACTTAGGAAATCGGTATAGGAAATCGTCTGTTCTTCTTCTATGTCTCTCACAAGGACTTCGTAGCATACAAAACAAAATGATTCTTCATTCGCAAGACCAAAAAGATTCATATCAGTCAATACACCTTGAAAAAGGCTTTCATCGTCGCTATCTCTCAAAGATCTCAACATACCTTCACCAAACATATTCCAACATCCCACACTGTAATCCGCAATCTCCCTCATCACAGCTTCTTTTTCATTATTTTCCTCACCCACATTCTTTCGTATGGTTTTACATTGAAGACCACCAAGGCTATGGCCAGTGAATGGCATTTTTGCAACTGCTCTTTGCATAACGCTAAGTCTGCATTTCAATATTTCGCCCTCCTCTGAGGCATCGGTAGAGACATCACTCATAATCATAGCTATTGCTACAAAAGAAAAGAGAATTATAATCATTGCAGCTAATGTACTTTTTGCGATTGCTTTTTTTGAATACATCATGGCGCACCTATACTTCCTGCTTTTGTTACAACTATAATGAGAAAAGCGGCAGCAAGCAAAAAAAGAACCATGCCAACAAGCCATTTTAGTGGTGTGCCTGAATCATCTCCCATAGAATAAAACCAAGCTTCTAACTTTAAATACTTTACGACAGATAACAGTCTTAAATCAAAATATAAATGGAGATACATAAACTTCGATAACTGCTGCAAAAACAATTAGCAAAACAGAAATGAAAAGTAGATCAAGAGAATCGTAGAATATTTTTCTAAAATTTTTTGAATTTATATCATGACGTATTACAGCAAAACACAAAATACCACCAGAGAGACCTGCCACAAAATAACCCATTATTTCGGGGATTCCATGTACTGCGAATCTCATTAGGCCATAAGAGATTATTTGAAAATATGAATAGTGCCGTGCGATACCCGACATCTCTGATGCCATGAAAAAACCCTCTCTGAATATTGAACCTATGGCTGCACCAATAACAGATGCGTTCCAAGAGAGAATAAATAGTGCGCCAAAACCAAACAGTAAGGAAAATAGCACACAGAAGATAAGCACTATTGTATTATTCAACATAATCTTTGCAAGGAATGGGAAACGTTCTGCAACGACCTTTCCTGTAAGTTCACCAGTTGCTGCGGGTGCATTTATCCTATTAATGGTTGTTATCTGGGCTTCAAAAATATCTGTACTCTGTTCAAGAGGTAAGACAGTAAACCAGAGACTAAACGATAATACCATCCCAATGAAAATGTACATGAATTTCTTTATGGTCTTTGCATGTGCGGCAAGAATTTTTGTTTCCGATGGCAATTCAACATCCCTTTCTTCATCCTGTTTAATAGAGTTATATACTAATGGCGTTAATGCCATGACTGTAAAGAACACCATAGTCACACTCACATGGCCTCTAAAAGTTATGTATGCGAGGAGAAGTGATATGGATGAATATACAAGACCGAGAAGAATTAGAAGAGACGGACGCCTATTAACATGTCTGGGATCAAACATCACTTCAAATATCATTATAATAAATCTAGTAAGCCATTTTATATAATTATTTATTTTCAATATGGTAAATAATAAAGATATAAATTAACTCATGCATATTCAAGGAAAAAAGAAATGGGCCCAAGGTAGGCGACAACATAGTTGCCGGACCTTGCGCCGTTAATTTGGTATGGGCCCAAGGGGATTCGAACCCCCGACCTCGTGGTTAAGAGCCACGCGCTCTAACCAGCTGAGCTATGAGCCCATCGACCTGAAAAAACAAGGATGTTTTTAAATATCTTTCTAAAAAATAACCATTGAAATTCAAAGAAGTATAGAACGGAGTTTGTCCTGCACAATAAGACGTTTTTGGAAACTTTGAAGCGCCAAGACATCAGAAGACATAATTAAATCATAGAAAATCTTTTTCTTTGAAGAATCTGCTTTGTCGATATTCTTTACACCAAGGGTTCCTTCTGCAGATGAAATTATCTCATCCGCAGCACTTGAACCAACAACCGAAGCCAAAACACTCCTTACATCTGAAATAATATTCTCTCCTTTTGAATTGTTTTCTGTGGTGGAACCCTCTCCTATTGATCCCATCTTTGATTGCAAAGCGTTAACAAATCGATCAACCTCTGTCCCTTGAAGCCCCAACATTGATGCCATATCGTGCATTTCCATATCATTAGGTCGCCGTAAGGCACCGCTATTTTGACCGAAGAAATTCAAAATGCTCTCCATCATGTTAAATGAAGCCTCATAGTTGTCTTTTGAAAGAATATTGTTTAGGAATTTTAAAATATCTTTTTCGGGATTTTCTCCAAACTTCAAAAAGATTAGAAATCGCAGATTAATCTCTTTCCTGTATTCCTCGGGAAACTCCACAAAAACATCATTAAGTAATTTCTTTACAAAAATTACCTGTTTATATTCATCTTGACTTCGTATCTTCTTTTCGGAATAAATCTTCTCACATTGGTCGATAATGTATTCGCCAAATACTTTCCCGAATACAAAATAAACGAAGGTAATTGGTTGTATGGTTATGTCAGTCTTTCCAAAAGTCTCCATTGCCCTTTTGGCACCGAATAATTTATAGAATATTATGTAAACTTGCTTCTTCAAATCTTGTGGAGATAGTTTGTTCTTATAGAGTTTGTTTATTAGGGAAAAGACAAATTTTTCCTGCTCTTTTTCTGTCGCTTTGTCTAAACTCTTAATTCCTAGCTCAGACTTAACCATTTTTATATAATTATCAGTAAGGATATTGCCAAAACGTTCATTCAAGAGTTCTTTTATTTTTTTGCTGAAAGACATTTCAAATCTATTTGGCTTAAAAACTATCGGTCTGGTGAATCTATTTTCTTTATGCCAGTCAAAGAAGCTTTTATACGGGCATCTAAATTGGCAGAATCAAACGGTTTTACAATAAAATCTTCGCCTGTTAATCTCCCAGTACCTTTAGTAAATGAATCGTTCTTTGCTGTGAGAAATATTATTTTTATTTTGCTGTATTTCTCATCATTTTTTAATTTCTTTGCAGCTTCTACCCCATCCATGCCCGGCATCATTATATCCATCAAAATAACATCTGGCATGAATGTTTTGAGTTTTTTGAAACAATCTTCTGCAGAACATGCCTCGACCACGGTATATGTCTTCTTGAAAGATTCCAGCGCGGTCTTTATTGAATACCTTACATCTTTGCTATCTTCCACAACTAAAACATTTATCATGCAATCGCCTCTAAACTATTTTTTCAAAGCTCCTTTTATTCTTTTATCCAAATCTTCGGGAACAAAAGGCTTTTCAATAAAATCTTCACCACTGAGAGCACCCATACCTTTAGTCAAAGAATCTGTCTTTGCAGTGAGATAAATTATTTTTATATCCTTATAATCTGGGTTTTCTTTGATCTTTATCGTGGTTTCCATTCCATCCATACCCGGCATCATTACATCCATCAGTATTATATCTGGTTTTTTCTCCGAAAGCTTTTTTATACAATCTTCGCCGGAAGTGGCTTCTTCAACTTTATACGAACCATCTATAGATTCTAAAGAAGTTTTGATTGTATATCTAATATCTTTATTATCATCCACAACTAATATATCTGTCATTTTTTAACACCTCTTTGGTTTTATCACGGCTATATTTTTAATTTTTTTGTTGAACACACAACAACAATTAACTTCAATTTGTGTTTGTTCCAATGAAATAATTTGTATCAGATTATCTGTTAATAACATGTCTGGATTCAGCAACTTCATCTTTCAAGATGTCTTTCTTAGAACCAGCAGGAGTTATCATGTGTGTTATTCAAAAATGAGCAATTTCCTAAAAGCGTACATATATATTTACTGTCGTCGACAACAAACATGTTCGCCATTTTTTAGTAACTCACTTATGATTCAGTGTGAGTCCTAGTATTTATATGTTGGTAATGAAAAAGATAATGTTGTGCCTTTTCCTAAACCTTCAGAAGTTACAGAAATTTTTCCTCCGTGTGATTCAATTATCTTCTTGCAAATAGATAGACCCAAACCAAAAGAGTTACCTCCGTGATATTGATCAACCTTATAAAACTCAGTAAACATCTTTTCCAAGTGTTTTTTCTCTATCCCTATCCCGTTGTCTTGTAAAGAGAAAATCAAACTAGATTTCTGCTTCTTAATGGATATGTTCAATATCTTTTCTTTTTTGTCTATGTATTTTATGGAATTTGAAATTATATTATCTATGACTTCATGAATTTTATCTTTATCTATCTTTACTTTAGGTAAATTTTTGTCTATTTCTAAGTTCAAAGTTACGTTTTTCTTTTTGAAAACAACTTCATTGTTAGATATTATTTCTTTTAGGAAACCTGAAAAATCTACTAGTTCATAATTATATTTTGTTTTCCCTGATTCAATTCTTACTAGATTAAGAACTTCGGTTATTAGATAAGATAATGAGTTTACATTTCTTTGGACAATTGTCAAATTTTTCTTTGTATCTTTTGCCAAAGATTTATCACTTTTCAGTACCCCGTCTAACAATATTTTAATAGGTGTTAGTGGAGTTCTCAAATCATGAGCAACTTGGTTCAAAAACTCTGTTTTTGATTTCAGCACTTTTGAAACTTTTTTGTTTACTTTCTCAAGTTCTTTTGTTCTTTTCTTGACTGTCTTTTCAAGTTCTTTAGACCACCCATCTTTTTCTTTGTTTAATATCTTAAGTTCTTTGTTTATTCTTTTACTTTCTTTCTGTTTTTCTTTCAGTTCTGAATTTATCTTCTTAAAATCTGATAAGATATGCAACATTGCTTTCTTTGTTTTCTCTTCTTTTATGACCTTGTTTTGAAGCTCTTCTGTTTTTGAAGAAATCTGTTTCCTCAACGTAGATGTTAAACTAAAATTGTAAACAGCTCCCATAACAATTAAAAACATAATGATAAGGAAAGTGGTAACCCAAAATCCCTTTATATCTTTATTCAAATCCTTTGTTTCTGCAACGCTATTAATTTCTACAATAAGACAGACATCCAAAGCAGGGAGAAATCTGTGTGTTCCCATAAAAGAAGCATTCGCATCATGTTTAAAATTAGAAAACTCTGAGTGCATAATGAGATTGTCTGCATCCGCTATATTTTTATGAATCCAACAGTTTTCAAGATTGGTCGTGTTGATTTCTTCCCCTAAGGAAAAGGGACCAAATCTCGTAGGTGTTATTATCTTATTACTATTATCAACTAAATAGACATCTCCTGTTTTAAAACCAGTCTCTTCTAAGAGAATATTGTTAAGATGATTTGTTTTCACAACGGTTATGCCAACACCAATAATTTCGTCATCCAT